>NZ_BKZR01000038.1:0-32499 GCF_008974225.1 Weizmannia acidilactici
CATCAAAAATCTCGTAGAATACCTCAAGACAAAGGGGCGAAATCGTTTTGCAGACCCAGAATGACCAAGTCCCAAATTGATGTTTTCGGGGCTCGCCCCGAAAACATCAAAGATTCACTTGTCAAAGAACAACCATTCAACTGGAAATTGACTCATTTAGTAGGATCGAAACTTATTATACGAGAGTGTCTGGAAATACCCGGTAAATTAACTTTGTCGGCACATACACGATAAGCCAAATCCTTTTGATCCGCACGCTTTTCCGTTACAATAACATATACAAAAAGCTTTTGAAAGGCGGGCTGAAGTTTGTGCGGACGATTTACGTTAACAGCATCTTTACATGAGATTGAAGAACGTTTCCATGCAACAGCATCTTTTTCAAATGATGCATATGCCCCAAGTTATAATGTGGCGCCTTCGCAAATGGTGGCTGCCATCATTAACGGCCGGAACGAATACAGATTAGGATTCTTAAAATGGGGGCTTGTTCCTTCCTGGGCAAAAGACCCGAAAATCGGGTACAAAATGATCAACGCCAGAAGCGAAACCGCTTTTGAAAAAGCAAGTTTCCAACAGGCGGTAAAACAGCGGCGCTGTCTAATTCCCGCAGACTCTTTTTATGAATGGGACCGGAAAAGCGGGAGCAGGATTCCAATGCGAATTAAGCTGAAGGATGAAAAGTTGTTTGCGATGGCCGGCCTTTGGGAAAAATGGGTGGATGCAAACGGCCGCCCGGTGTTTACTTGCACGATTCTCACCACCCGTGCAAATGAACTCATGGCAGAAATACATGACCGCATGCCTGTCATTATGCACAAGGGAGATGAAGAAAAATGGCTTGATCCTCTTCTTACGGAACCGGAACAGCTGCGGCCGCTCCTTTCGCCAATTGACAGCAGCACAATGGAAATGTACGAAGTTTCAGATCTCGTCAATTCTCCAAAAAATAATTTTCCGGAACTTTTACTGCCAAAAAAATAATCTGTTTGTATTCTTTAATAACCACCAATTTTTAATATAATATTTTCCATGGGAAGACCTCTGTCTAGATGTACTCGCCTACAAGCGGACATTTAAACGATAGAGTGTCTTCCTATTTTTTCCACACTTTAACCCCCTAGAATATTTTACATATACGCTTGTCATGCGCCAAATCCTTTTAGGGCTGCAGAAACCTGCTGAGTCTTACGATCATTTTCTCAAGCCGTTTTGCATTTTTATCGTACATCGCTTTTGCTTCTTTAGAATCGGTTGCAAGGGAAAATAATTCAAGATCGGCCTGGCATTTTTTGATCGTTGCCAAAAGGAGCTGTCTTTCCTGGCCCGCCGGGATTTGGATTTGGTCATCATAAATATCGACCGAAAGTTGCCCGTATGAATCAACCTGGCCGATATACACATTCTCGAGCGCGACATTTAATTTTTCAAGCTCCGTTTTCAGCCAGACATGATTGTAGCCGACCTTCCTCAGCTCCTCTTCCTGGACTTGGCCTTCCAGAATGACCGTATGCGGCTGTTTTTCCGGAGCTGGCTTCAATCCGAGATCGGCTGCATTCGGGGGCTGCTTTTCTTTTTTCATCAATACGCTTAAATCCCCGCTCGTTTCCAGCACGGCAAATTCAACATCAGCCACGCTGAATACGTTTTTCCTGCGCAAAAGCTGCATCAAATCAGCGACGGAATATTTTTGCTTTGCAAGATTGTCTTCCTGGATTTTGCCGTTTTCAATGACAACAGTTGGTTTTCCGAGCATCCATTCCCTGAACTTCCGGCTTTTGATCGATGCCCATCTTAACAAAAAGGGCACGATCATCCACAGAAAAAGGCTGAAAATCCCCGGCAAAAAATGATCTTTTAAACCGATGGAAACCCCGGCGGCGATGTTTCCGACCGTGATGCCGACAGCATATTCAAATAAAGACAACTGCGACAGCTGTTTTTTCCCTAGCAGCCTTGTGAGCGCAAATAAAACGATAAGGGTGGACATGGTCCGCCAGAAAATATCAAAATAAGCTGACACTTCCATCCCGTTCTCCCCTTCTAACTTTTATACTGCGGTTTCTTCCTTTCAATAACTGCCAGCCGCTTCGTTAAATCCTGTTCAATCTCTTCCATTTCCATCATGCTTTCATGGAATGCCCTCTTTGCTTGATCGGCAGAAGATAATAGCACCAGTCTGCTTAAGCTTTCTTTTGCCCCCTTCATGCTGGCAATGCATGACTTTAAATTTGAAACAATCGTCAAATTCCACCGCCTCCTTCATATCGGGGGAAAGGATGGGCCATCCATCCTTTTCCCCACATTTTTAAGATTCTGTGTACTGCGGCTCTTCTTTCTCTACTTCGCCCATTCTTGGCATAAGGGAGTCAATGATCGACTGGGTTTGCTGTGCAGCGGTCTGATACAATTGTTTTGCTTTTTTGTTATCCGTTTGCAATGCAAACGATTCGAGGTTTGCCTGGGCGCTTTTTAATCCGGCGACAGTTTGTTTAATGTTTGTAATTACGGTCATGCTTATCCTCCCAGCAAAACTTATTGCGTCCAACGAAGCGCTGAACAGGAATTATTTTATGGAACCGGCCAGCGTATATAATTTGAAATAAAAGGAAAAGGGTATGAAGCATAAAAAAAGATAGCCTGTTTCCAGACTATCCTTAACATTTACTTGCTTAACGCCGCATCTTCTTCTTCTATCCGGCGCAGGCGCTCGGCCACTTCTTCTTCCGTCAGGCCATGTTCTTTTACATACAAGTTGTTCGGTACAATGCGGCATTCATGCGAACAGCTCCGCATATATTTGTGTTCATTTTCTTCCGAGCATAAAAACTGCCGGTTGCATGCCGGGTTGGCGCAGTTGACATAACGTTCGCACGGTTCACCCGTAAAATAGTCCCTGCCGACAACCACATGCTCTATACGGTTAACCGGCACCGATATCCGCTGGTCAAACACATACAACATGCCGTCCCAAAGCTCGCCCTGTGTTTCTGGGTCTTTGCCGTATGTTACGATTCCGCCCTGCAGTTGCGCAACATCTTCAAAACCTTCTTCCAACAGCCAACCGGAAAACTTTTCACAGCGGATGCCGCCAGTGCAGTACGTCACAATTTTTTTGCCTTTTAATTCGTCTTTATGCTTGCGCACCCAGCCAGGCAGCTCGCGGAACGTGCGGATATCCGGCCGGATTGCGCCGCGAAAATGGCCGAGATCGTATTCATAATCATTGCGCGCATCCAACACGAGCGTATCTTCATCAAGCAGAGCTTCACGGAATTCCTTTGGCGTCAAATATTTGCCGGTTTTTTCGTTCGGATTGATGTCTTTCTCAAGGCGCAATGTGACCAGTTCTTTGCGAGGGCGTACATGCATTTTTTTGAATGCATGCCCGTCCGCTTCGTCTTCTTTAAAAACCATATCGGCAAAGCGCGGGTCGCTGTGCATCATTTCTTTATAACGGTTTGTCTGTTCAACCGTTCCGGAAATGGTGCCGTTGATGCCCTCTTTTGCAACAAGGACGCGGCCCTTTAAGCCGGTTTCTTTGCAAAATTTCAAATGTTCGGCAGCAAATTCTTCCGGATTTTCAATTTCCACATACTTGTAATACAATAATACTCTGTACGGTTTTGTTTCTTCCATCATGTTGACCACCTATCGATTTATATTTGCAAGATATAATGTAGGTTGGGCTTGTTTACACTCATCTCTTACAAGCCAACATTTTACCAAAAAACAGCTTTGATATCAAAGTTTTCACTGTTCAAATGATAAAAATATCATTTTGTGGATCTTTTCCATATACGGTATACTAGATCAATAGGAATGAAAGAAAGGTGTTTTTTATGAAATCACTTGTTTTGGCAGAAAAGCCTAGCGTCGGGAGGGAACTTGCGCGCGTGCTCGGCTGCAAAGACAATAAGAAACGTTATATCGAAGGGCCGAAATATATCGTGACCTGGGCACTCGGCCATTTGATCGAACTAAAAATGCCGGAAGACTATGACCCGAAATATAAGGAATGGCGCATGGAAGACCTGCCGATTATTCCGGACAAAATGCAAACGAAAATAATCCGGCAGACGTTCCAGCAATATAAGGCGATTGAGCAGCTCGGAAAAAGGAACGATATCAAAGATTGCATTATCGCAACCGATGCCGGGCGCGAAGGCGAACTCGTCGCACGCTGGATTTTGGAAAAAATGCGCTGGAAAAAACCGGTGAAACGACTGTGGATTTCTTCGCAAACCGACAAGGCGATCAAATCCGGTTTTAACCGGTTAAAACCGGCAAAGGAGTATGATCATTTATATCACTCCGCTGTATGCCGGAGTGAAGCGGACTGGCTGATTGGATTAAATGTGTCGCGTGCTTTGACCGTAAAATACAATGACCCGCTGTCTGCCGGGCGCGTCCAGACGCCAACCCTTGCAATGGTCCTGGAACGGGAAAAAGAAATCCAGTCTTTTGTGCCGAAAAAATATTGGACGATTGAAGCACAGGCTGGGAAATTGGAAGTCACTTATGACCATCAAGGGGAAAAACGGATTTTTGACGAACAAAAAGCAAAAGATTTGTATCAATCATTGGGCGGGCAGACCGCCGTCGTAACGGAAGTGGTACGAAAAGAAAAAACAGAACAGCAGCCGCTCCCTTATGACCTGACCGAACTGCAGCGCGACGCCAACCACCGATTCGGTTTTACGGCGAAGAAAACATTGAATGTGCTGCAAGACTTATACGAACGGCATAAACTGGTCACCTACCCACGCACCGATTCGAAATATTTGACAAAAGATATGGAAAATACGATGTACGAAAGGCTCGTCGCCCTGAAAGATGCATATAAACAAGAAATCCAGCCGGTTTTGGCTAAGAAGGGGAAAATCCTCGCAAAACGCGTCATCAATGATGCGAAAGTGACCGACCACCATGCGATTATCCCGACGGACGAACGCCCTGTCCTTTCCGATTTGTCTTCCGATGAACGGAAAATCTATGACATGATCGTCAAGCGGTTCCTTGCGCTCTTTTACCCTGTTTATGAATATGAAACGGTGAAATTTAAACTGGATGCGGGAGGGAAAATGTTCACCGGGAAAACAACAGTCCGAAAAAACGCCGGCTACACCGCTGTTTTTCATCACGAAGCTGCCCGGGAAAATACGGCTCCCCTATCCATTAAAGAAGGGAAAACTTTTAAACTCGAACAACTCCGGCTCAGTTCCCATCTGACAGAAGCGCCGAAACGTTATTCCGAAGCGGATATCTTGTCCAAAATGGAAAAATTCGGGCTGGGGACGCCGGCAACACGCGCCGATATTATTGAACGCCTTGTCTCTTCCGAAACGATCAGCCGTGAAAACGGGCGCCTCGTGCCGACGCCAAAGGGAAAACAATTAATTGACCTTGTCAATGACGAGTTGAAATCGCCGGAACTGACGGCAAAATGGGAAAAGCAGCTTGAGGCGATTGCGCGCGGGAAAGGTAATCCGAAACAGTTTTTGGATACGATTCGCAAAGAAACGGTCCGGCTTGTGCGTGAAATCCAAACGAGCGACAAAAAATACCGCGCCCATAATTTAACAGGCACCAAATGCCCTGAATGCGGCTCGCTCATGAAGGAAGTAAACGGCCAGAACGGGAAAATGCTCGTATGTTCAAACCGGGAATGCCGTTTCACAAAACGGAAGGGCCCTAAACTTTCGAACCGGCGCTGCCCGACATGCCATAAAAGAATGGAAATCCACCACGGCAAGTCCGGCGTTTACTTCCAATGCCGCACTTGCAATATTGCCCAGAAAGCGGATGAAAAGAAAACAACATTATCCAAGCATGAGGAAAGAAAATTATTGCAAAAATACGCCAAGAAAGACGACACTTTTGGCAACAGCCTGGCGGAAGCTTTTAAAGCAGCCATGAAAAGCGAATAATATACGATCATAAAAGTGAACCCGGTTTGCCGGGTTTGTTTTTTAAAATGCATATTCATTCACTTCTTAACTTTTTTATAATATAATTAATACATAGACATTTGTAATGTTTTTCCTCTCTGCTTTTAAACCCGCTCTTTTCTCACCCGTGTGTATCAAGAGCGCAAGTCCTGTTCCTTCTTTGTATATGATTTTCAGGTTTCCAAACTTGTTTATGTGTGCGGACAAGACAGCATCCACCTGTTTATCTCGTAATATACATTCATTTACAAATTTTTTTTGGAAAGGGGATATGATATGGAAGAAGCGGTAAAATCATATACGGAATTCAAGCAGAAAAAAAACAAATGGGCCCTTCTTGCCCGGCGCTTTATTTTTGTCACTCTCGGCGCCATGATCATGGGGGTTGCCCTTGAATTATTTCTTGTTCCAAACCAAATCCTGGACGGCGGCATAACCGGCATCTCCATTATTCTCTCCCATCTCACCGGATGGAAGCTTGGTGCGGTCATTTTCATTTTAAACTTGCCGTTTTTTTACATCGGTTATAAGCAAATCGGAAAAACATTCGCATTGACGACTTTATACGGCATATCGGTTATGTCGGTGACAACCGTCCTATTAACTCCTGTCAAAGTGTTTACGGACGATTTGCTGCTCTGCACGGTTTTCGGCGGAATCATCCTTGGAATCGGGATCGGCCTTGTCATACGCTGGGGAGGATGCCTCGACGGAACGGAAGCGCTGGCGATATTATTGAACAAAAAACTCCCTTTTTCTGTCGGTGAAATCATTCTCGGCATTAATTTAGTGATTTTTACGTTCGCCGGATTTGTGTTCAGCTGGAAATATGCGATGTATTCGGTCATTACGTATTTTATTGCAACAAAAGCAATCGATGTGGTCGTGCAGGGTCTGGATGAATCCAAATCGGTCTGGATCATCAGCGATAGGATGCATGAAATAGGCGATGCCATCATGGCGAGGCTTGGGCGCGGCGTGACGTATTTAAACGGGGAAGGCGCATATACGGGAGACAATAAAAAAGTCATTTTCTGCGTCATCACCCGCCTCGAGGAAGCGAAACTGAAATCGATCGTCGAAGAATTTGATTCAAACGCCTTTATAGCGGTCGGAAATATTTCGGAAGTGCGCGGCGGGAGGTTTAAGAAAAAAGATATCCATTAACCGTAATAAAAAGCAGTTGTTAAATCTTAATACAGATTATGAAAAGCGGTGGGATGACACAACCGGCATACATGCCACTTTTCATGTGTTGAATCGTTTTTTCGGCGGATTCCAACAGCGGTATTCTTTTATCCGGCAGCATGAAGAGCAAACAAGCCTTTTTCCAATATCGATTATCATGAATAAAAGCGCATTTGGTGAAATAATGATTACGGATTGTAAAAAACAAGGAATTCAAATATACTTTGTACTGATACCTTTAAAGCGAGTGAAAATCATTGATCCAAAACTTGATTGACTTTATAAATGATCCAACCATCTGCACGCTTTCATTTCTTGTATTGACGGCCGGTTTTCTTTATATCAGCCGCCTGATTGTTAGGCAGCCCGCTTATTTTGAGGCGAAACCCGCCGGAATGGTGGCGGACTTTACGGTTCGGAACATTGCTGCAGCGGACTACCGCACTCACTCTGCCATTATTTGGATGATCAGTTGTGTCAGAATACGGACATATCCTTCTGAAGATCCTGATGCCGGTTGACATGAAAAGCATCACGGCAGGATCAGCGCAACATACTGAAGGAGGATATGCTATGAAAAGATTTTTCAGTTTAACTTTTATCATGTCCGGCTTGCTGCTTATTTTAAGCGCATGCTCAAGCTCAGCAAACGTCGGCACGAACAATAACGGGTTTTTCCATCACTATTTTGTGAGCCCGTTTGCGGTTGTCATCAAAGCAACCGCCCACCTGTTTAACGGAGACTATGGCATCGCCATTATCATTTTAACATTGATCATCCGTTTAATTTTAATGCCGTTAACAATGCATACGTACAAAAACCAGCAGCAAATGCAGGAAAAAATGAAAAAACTAAAGCCGGAAATGGATAAACTGCAAACGAAGATTAAAGCGGCCAAATCGAAAGAAGAACAGGCCAAGTTGCAGCAGGAAATGATGCTATTATACCAAAAGCACGGCGTCAACCCGATGAACATGGGCTGCCTGCCGATTTTAATCCAAATGCCGATTTTGATGGGATTCTATTACGCGATCCGGGGTTCAAAAGAAATTGCCAGCCACTCTTTTCTTTGGTTCAGCCTTGGGAAGGCGGATATCCCGATGGCCATTTTGGCGGGTGTGATTTATTTGGTACAAGCCCAGATTTCGATGATCGGAATTCCGGAAGAACAGAAAAAGCAAATGAGATATATGATGCTCTTGTCGCCGGTAATGATCCTGTTCGTTTCATTTACGGCACCGGCAGTCCTTCCGCTTTATTGGACGGTCGGCGGGCTGTTTTTGTGCGGGCAGACGCTGCTGGCGAAAAAACTTTACCAACCCCGGCATCCTAAAGAAAATTCAACTGCAAAATCTTAATGCAAAAAAGAACGAACCGTGCGTTCGTTCTTTTTATACTCTATCGTGCTCAAGGAGAAATATTTCTTCCGCCTGGCCGGTATGCTGCTCTGCGAGTTCCTCTATTTTTTCCTCCGGAGTGCTTTGCTGTTCTACGGTATCCACCGGCTCCCCTGTTTGTATCGTTTGCTGTTCCACTGATTCCTCCGCAGGCTTGTCCCCGGATACCGCAGCCTCAACGAACTGGTATAAGCCCCTTTCCGGTTTGCAGATACGCGGCTCAATTTTTTCGACGGTTTTCATGAAAGAAGTCATGTTTGCAATTTTAAAACCCGTTTTTTCTTCGATCATCCGCTTCAATTCAGCCCCCCTGATCGGTCCCGGCTTCTCTTTTAAAATTCGGATCGCTTCTTCCCTCATTTTACTTGATTTGCTTCTTCTCGACGGCCGGGATTTACGCACCTTCCGTTCCCTGTGGAAAATCTGCCCGTCGTATGTTTCCAATGAGGCGGACAAAGGCGGATTGAAGGGTATATATTCAGGCGGCAGCTGATTTGGCGCTTCTTTTAACATTTGCTCTTCTTTTTCATCCAGCTCCCTTAATCTTTTGAAAATACACTCTCTTTCATTACGGAACTCTTGCAACACCCGGACTTCAGCGTCTTCCAGCTGATCGAGCCGGATTTTGAGCGCCATTCTCTCATTTATCGTCAACTTCAACCCCTCACTTCTCAAAAAATAGAAAAAAATTATGTATATTATTATAATATGATATTAGCAAAATAAAAAGATAAAAATATTGATTTTTATTAGAAAATAATTATACAACGTATAAATATTCATTTAATCCGCCATATTGTCTTCCTTTATGCGTATATTTATACCAAAACAGACAAAATAAATAACAGGATGTTGTGCAATTAATAAATAGTAGTTTTTGTCGGAAATACTCGTTTTTTCACTTAATACGGTTTAAATTTTCGAAATATTTGTATTGCATATTTTTTTCGTTTTTAGTAGAATATTTATGTAAGCGCTGACAAGTTTAGCGGGTTTTACAGCATGATATCAAGGCACCCTTAACGCGCAAAAGCTTTAGAAAAAAGGAACAGGGATACCCCTGCGCCTTTTTAAAACAATTTATATGGAGGGATTGCGATGGAACAATTAACCGTGCAGTTGGACGAAAGAGTTCAGAAATTCCTGCAGGGCAAGAAAAAAATGTATATCAACGGGCAGTTTGTTGAGAGCGTATCCGGTAAAACTTTTGATACGCCGAACCCTGCGACCGGGGAAACGCTGGCAACTGTTTACGAAGCAGATCAAGAGGATATCGACCGCGCCGTAAAAGCCGCACGGAAAGCTTTTGACAACGGGACGTGGTCGCGGATGAATCCTGCAGAAAGAAGCCGGTTAATGTACAAATTGGCTGACCTCATGGAAGAACACAAAGAAGCTTTGGCGCAGCTGGAAACGCTCGATAACGGGAAGCCGATCCGCGAAACGGCAAACGCGGATATTCCGCTTTCGATCGAGCATATGCGGTATTATGCAGGCTGGGCAACAAAGATTACCGGCCAAACGATTCCTGTAAACGGCTCTTACTTTAACTATACCCGCCATGAGCCGGTTGGGGTTGTCGGGCAAATCATCCCTTGGAACTTCCCTCTGCTGATGGCCATGTGGAAAATGGGCGCAGCACTCGCAACAGGCTGTACGATTGTATTGAAGCCTGCCGAGCAGACTCCGCTGTCTGCACTGTATTTGGCGCAGCTCGTGGATGAAGCCGGATTCCCGGATGGGGTCGTCAATATCGTACCGGGTTTCGGGGAAACGGCCGGTGCCGCATTGGTAGACCACCCGCTTGTGGATAAAATTGCTTTTACCGGTTCCACGGAAGTCGGAAAGCTGATTATGGCCAATGCATCCAAAACATTAAAACGGGTGACGCTTGAGTTGGGCGGAAAATCGCCGAATATCATTTTGCCTGATGCGGACTTAACGAAAGCCATTCCGGGTGCATTGAACGGTGTTATGTTCAACCAGGGCCAGGTATGCTGCGCAGGTTCGCGCGTCTTTATCCAAAAGAAACATTTTGACAATGTCGTCGCCGATATGGCTACACATGCCCAATCGATTAAACAGGGATTCGGGCTCAGCCGGGATACCGAAATGGGGCCGCTTGTTTCGGATGAACAGCAGGAAAGGGTGCTGAATTATATTGAAAAAGGGATTGCGGAAGGCGCGGAAATCGTCACCGGCGGGAAAAAAACGCGTGAAGAAGGCTATTTTGTAGAACCGACCATTTTTGCCGATGTCAGTGATGAGATGACCATTGCAAAAGAAGAAATTTTTGGCCCGGTCATTGCGGCAATGCCTTATGAAAGCCTCGATGAAGTAATTGAACGCGCCAATAACAGCGATTACGGGCTAGCTGCAGGCGTTTGGACGCAAAATGTAGCCAATGCACATTATATCGCGAACCGCCTCCGTGCTGGTACGGTCTGGGTAAACTGCTACAACGTATTTGATGCGGCTTCTCCTTTTGGCGGTTATAAACAATCAGGCATTGGGCGCGAAATGGGTTCATACGCTTTGGAAAACTATACGGAAGTCAAAAGCGTTTGGATTGCCAATCCATAAACGGAACAGCCAAAAGAAAAAGCATCGGAAAAACCGATGCTTTTTCTGATTCAATTTGGATTAAGATTCGAGCAGCAAGTCTTCCGGATTTTCAATCAAAGTTTTTACCGTTTTTAAGAAACCAACAGCATCTTTCCCGTCAATGACACGGTGGTCGTAAGAAAGGGCCACATACATCATCGGGCGGATTTCAATCCGTTCACCGTCCACGGCAACCGGGCGTTTTTGGATACTGTGCATACCAAGGATACCGACCTGCGTACCGTTGATAATCGGCGTTGAGAATAACGAGCCAAAGACACCGCCGTTTGTAATGGTAAACGTTCCGCCCTGCAGATCGCTCAAAGCAAGTTTGTTTTCGCGCGCTTTCGATGCAAACGCCGCAATATCGGCTTCAATTTCCGCAAAGTTTTTACGGTCGCAGTCGCGGACAACCGGCACGACGAGCCCTTCATCTGTTGATACTGCAATTCCGATATCATAGTATTTTTTCAACAGTAGCTCATTGCCCTGGATTTCAGCATTGACATACGGATATTTCTTCAATGCCGCGACAACGGCTTTCGTAAAGAATGACATAAAGCCGAGGCGGATATCATGTTCTTGAGCAAACTGCTCTTTTTTGCGTTTTCGTAAGTCCATCACAGCCGTCATGTCAATCTCATTGAATGTCGTCAGCATTGCAGTTGTCTGCGTGACTTCAACAAGGCGTTTAGCAATCGTTTGGCGGCGTCGGGACATGCGAATCCTTTCAACCGGTTTGCCTGTTTCCTGAGGTGCAGCTGCTTGGGGAGCCGCCGGTTTTTCCGGTTCCGCCGCTTTTCCCGGTTTAGCCGACGGATCGTAAACATCGATATCTTGTTTTCTTACCCTGCCGAGCGGATCAACAGTCGGAACTTTCGATAAGTCGATGCCTTTTTCCCGGGCCAGTTTGCGGGCTGCCGGAGAAGCAATCGGGCGTTCCTTTTTCTCTTCCTGTGACGGCTCCTGGGCCTGAGGTGCTGGCCGGTCCGGTTCTGCTTTTTTCGCAGACGCCGGTTTTTCTGGTTGCGGTGCGGCAGCTTGCGGCGCGCTGCCTTCCCCTGCCCCTTCTCCGACTATTGCGATGACATCGCCAACTTGCACTGTATCCCCTTCTTCAAACAGAACGGACTGGATCACGCCTTCTTCTTCCGAAATCACTTCGACGTTTACTTTATCTGTTTCCAGCTCCACGATATATTCGCCTTTGTCAACATGGTCCCCCGGGTGTTTCAACCATTGCGCGATGGTTCCCTCCGTGATTGATTCTGCTAGTTCAGGCACTTTAATTTCAGCCACAACGTTGTCCTCCCTTTCATGATTAACCATTATATATTTTTTAAGAAATAGCTTATATATGTTCGCTTTTACCGGGCATAACAGGCATTTCCATGGCCCACCCGTGAAAAGCTACCTTCATACATATACAGTTTTTGTGCATATCGAAGCCCCCGCCCGCCGGGTGGGCGCGCGGAGCGGGTTTCCCTTTACGCACGGGTAATTGCTTCAGAAAGAATTCTGTATTGTTCTTTTTTATGGACAACCGGATCTCCTTCGGACGGGCTCGATCTTCTCGGCCGGCCGATATATTTGACTTCCGCACCCTCAGGCGCCAGCTTCCTGAGGTAAGGTTCAACATAAAACCATGAAGCCATATTTTTCGGTTCTTCCTGCAGCCAGACAATTTCTTTTACATTTTTGAAGCGTGAAAATACCGCCTTGATTTCCTCTTCTGGGAACGGATAAACTTGTTCCACTCTTAAAACATGGAGCCAATCGGTTTTTTCTGTGCTATTCATTTTTTCTTCCAAATCAACCGCAACTTTTCCGCTGCAAAGGATGATTCTTTCCACCGTATCCGCATTTTTTCCCAAGCCCGGCTGTTCCAGCACCGTGTGGAATTTACCGTTAGCCAGAACAGACGGCTCTACAGATGCGAGCGGATGGCGGAGCAGGCTCTTCGGCGTCATCAGGACAAGCGGGCGGATTTCTTCTTTTGTCAGCCATTTTGCTTGCCTTCTCAAAATATGGAAATATTGGCCGGCTGTCGAAACATTCGCCACCGTCCAGTTGTTTTCCGCGGCCAGCTGCAAAAAGCGTTCCGTTCTGCCGCTCGAGTGTTCCGGACCCTGGCCTTCGTATCCGTGCGGAAGCAGCATGACAAGCCCAGATTTCTGTCCCCATTTTGCCCTGCCAGATGAAATAAACTGGTCAAACATTACCTGGGCCATATTGGCAAAATCCCCGAATTGCGCTTCCCAAATGACGAGCGTATCCGGCGAAAAGACATTGTAGCCGTATTCAAACCCTACAACGCCGGCTTCTGTCAGCGGGCTGTTGTAAATCGCAAATGATGCGCTGACACCGGACAAATGATGGTGCGGGATAAACTCTTCGCCTGTTTCTTCATCATGCAGGACAAGGTTCCGCTGTGCAAATGTGCCACGCTGTGTATCTTGGCCGGTAAAGCGGATTGGGACGCCGTCTTTTAAAATGGAAGCAAACGCCAATGCTTCGGCATGCGCCCAATCAATTTTCCCCTGGCCGTCAAAAACATGCTCACGGCGTTTTAAAATTCTGGCCAATTTTTTAAATACATGGAAATTTTCCGGCCAAGCAAGCAGTTCGGTGTTCAATTCCCTCAGTTCTTCTTCCGGGACACCGGTTTTAACGCTCAAATAACCTTTTTTGACGATTTCAGGCGGTTCCATTGCCGTATCCGGTTCTTCTTCGCCGTTCGGCACTTTATCGTAAGCGGCCTGCAGTTTTTTCTGGACGGCGTTGTCCAGCTCTTTCACATCATCGGATGTCACAATGCCTTCTTTTACGAGACGTTCCCCGTAAATCTCCTTGACTGTCGGGTGTTGATGCACCAGTTTGTACATCATTGGGTTGGTCGCCATCGGTTCATCCATTTCGTTGTGCCCGTAGCGGCGGTACCCGACTAAATCGATGACGAAATCCTTATGGAACCGTTCACGGTATGCATATGCAAACAGCGCAGCCTGTACACATGCTTCCGGGTCATCCGCATTGACATGGATGATCGGCACTTCGTAACCTTTTGCCGGATCAGAAGCATATCTGGTCGATCTGGAATCATAAGTTTCTGTTGTAAACCCGATATTGTTATTGGCAATAATATGGATGGTGCCGCCCGTCCCAAAACCTTTCAGCTTGCTCATGTTGAGCGTTTCAGCGACAATCCCCTGGCCTGCAAAAGCGGCATCGCCGTGGACGAGAATTGCAAACGAATGGTAAGGGTCCTGTTCCGGGTAACCTGCTTTATTCCGGTTATCCTGCGCTGCACGTGTATACCCTTCGACAACCGGGTTTGCAACTTCCAGGTGGCTCGGGTTGTTCGCCAGCACGATGCGCGCACTGATCGGGCTGCCGTTTCTCCCTTTCCTGTCCGCGCCAAGATGATATTTCACATCACCTGTCCATCCATACGTAATCCCAATGGACCCTTCTGAAGGAATTAAATCTTTATTGGAAGCGTGTTTAAATTCCGCAAAAATCAGTTCATAAGGCTTTTCGAGGATATGTGCAAGGACATTGAGCCGCCCCCTGTGCGCCATTCCGATATTCACAGTTTTTACGCCCGATTTGACCGCGGCAATAATCATTTGCTCCATTAGCGGGACGAGCGCATCCAAACCTTCAATCGAGAAGCGTTTTTGCCCGACAAAGGTGCGGTGAATAAATTTTTCAAAGCCTTCCACATTGATTAGCCGTTTTAAAATATCGATTTTTTTTTCTTTGCTTAATTTCCGGAAGAAACTGCCGGATTCAACCGTCCTTTGCAGCCAGTGCTTTTCTTCCAGCTCATGGATGTGATCGAATTCGAATGCTACTTTTTTTGTATAGACTTCTTTCAAATAATTAATGGCATCAAGCCCGTTTTTCACCCTTTCTGGCGCATCCGGGCAGATAAAGGATGCTGGCACTTTTTTCAGATCTTCTTCGGTTAAATCAAATTCGTTCAGTTCGATCCGCCTTACATGCACCTCAGGCTTATGGAGCGGGTTGATATCCGCCGCCAAGTGCCCGAACGTGCGGATATTGTCCGCCAATTTTACAGCAGCGATCATCTTGCTGAAAATCGTCGGATTTGCCGGCAGTTGGAAAGAGATATCCGCCTGGCCCTGCGTTGTTTCACCGCTTTCAGGAACGGCAGGCGCACCCCATTGGTCAAAAACTTTTCTCGCCTCTTCCTCTACGCTGTCCGGATCTTCCAAGTACTGTTCATACAAATCCATGACATAACCAAGATTTGGCCCTGAAAAACTTTCCCAAAATCCCTTTGCTGTTGTTGCACTCATTTTGATAAACCTCCAGCCCTTCTTTATGCCTTTTCATTTTCATTTGTTTTCCATTTGCTGTACAGTGAGGCCAAACAGAAATAATGAAATTATGTAACGATAGAGAATTTTGTAATCTATAACGCTTACAACCACAATTTTATCACTGTAAACGTAATAGATAAAGTTAAAAACTCCAATTTTTAAAAATTTGCATGAATAGTGATTCAGTCGCATTTTCCCCTGCCCTGTACAGCCTGCATCACCTCACCGGATTGGATGGAGCGGCATAAATTATAGTATCATCCATTGGTGAAAGGAGCAGAAATATGTTCCCGTGGAATATGTTCCCCTTTAATGAAGAGATGTCCCAGCTGATGAAAAACATCCCGCTTCCGCACATGGACGAACAAATGAAACAAGCCCTATCCCAATGGAAACAATGGAGCGGCGCTTTAAAAGGCCAAGGGGAACACGGGCAGCAACCGGCCACGGGCGGCAGCTCCTTTTCTTCTGAAATGGAAGTTTTTGAAACCTTTGATTTTATTTTTATCCGAGTCCCCATCCGTGAAAAAACGTGGCTCAGCCAGTTGAAGATTCTCCACACTTCCCACAAGGCGATATTAAAAAACATTCCGGAACAGGGGGAAGAACGTGTAATTCCGCTGCCATCCCCGGTGCTGCGGAAAGGAACAGCCGCAAAATACCGCGACGGCATTCTCGAAATCCGCTTCATCAAGAAAGCCGAAAATGAAATTACGGAAGTAGGCATTGATTTTTAAATTTGGAAAATGAATCCGGAACGCTTCGGCAAAAGCAGGGGACCGTGCAGTGCCGTCCGGATGTAAAACGAACATCGCAGGTCTGGATCAGTGCAATAAAAAAAGAAAGTTTCTTTTGTTGAAACTCTCTTTTTTGGCAACTATGTTTTTGGCTGCGTGTAAAGCGGGAAAACGAACCGTATTTCCGTTCCACGGCCGACCGTGCTGTCTGCTTCAATCGTACCGGAGTACCCTTCCACCAATTGTTTGGCGATAGCAAGGCCAAGGCCGTTTCCGCCTTTTGCGCGGCTTCTCGCTTTGTCAACGCGGTAAAACCGGTGAAAAATATGCGGCAAATCTTCTTTGGGAATGCCGATGCCGTAATCCTTGATTGTCAAAATGGCCGTTCCATGCCCTATTTTGAGGCCGATATCCACTTTGGCGATTGAATCGGAATACTTAATGGCATTATCCATCACGATAATTAGCACTTGCTCGAGATGGTTCTCGCTCATTCGGATTTCATAGTCATGCTTTGGGTCATATTGAAATGTAAATTCAAAATTTTCATGGATCATTTTGAAATTTCGGACCACCCTTTCGATGACGGCCACCAAATCCGCTTTTTCCTCATTCTCCATGATTTTACTTTCTTCCGCACGGGACAGATCAAGCAGTTCTTCCACCAATTTTTTCATCCGTCTCAATTCCTGCAGCGACGCCTGAAGCGACTCTTCCAGGATGGCCGGGTCGTTTTTACCCCACCGGTTTAATAAATTCAAATGCCCCTCCATCACTTGGACCGGTGTCCTCAATTCATGGGAAGCATCTTCGACGAAGCGTTTCTGTTGCCGGAACGATTGTTCAATCTGGTCCATCATGTCGTTAAAGATATTGGTCAGTTCGCCCATTTCGTCCTTTGAAGCACTTGGTTCCATCCTTTCATGGAAACCTTTTTTGCGGATGCTTTGCATGGTGGATGAAAGTTTTTTCAGCGGCTTCAAAAAATTTTTTGCCATCATAAACCCGAGAAAAGCGCTAAGCAAAAGCCCGACACAGCCGGCGATCATCATGACAAACAGCACATTCCGCATTAATTTTTCATACCTGTACAGCGGATAAATCACTTCTATGTAACCGTCAAATGCCGGGGAGTGGAAAGGGCTCCTTCCGACTAAAATTTTGTCGTCGTCCGCCTGAATTAAGCTCACTCTTTTCTCATTCACCGGAACAAACGGCACTTTCGCGTTCGTGGAATGAATGCTTTTTACCACGAGCATCTCCTTGCCGCTTGCATCCAGAATTCGGATCGACTGGTCTTTTTCAAGCACTTGCTGGAAAAGGGAGCGGTTGGACAAAATATCATCAATATTTTGCCCCCTGTCATTTAAGTCATCCAGCACCTGCGAGACCGAGGCGGCTTCCTCATGCAGCAGCCATCTACTGATTAAGGTATATTGCAGAAAACCGAATATAAGAAAGGTTAAAAAAATGGCAACGCTCGCCCCGACAGACCATTTGACTTTCAGTGAACTTTTCTGCAGCCAAAATCTCACATCATTCATTCACGCATCACATATCCCGTTCCTCTTACCGTCTGAATATAACTGTCCTCTCCATCTGTATCAATCTTGTTACGCAAATAGCGGATGTAGACATCCACGACATTGGTTTCCACTTCGGTTTCGTAACCCCAGACTTTATTCAGCAGGGCTTCCCGGGTCATGACGATATTTTTATTTTCCAATAGCGCAAGCAGCAGATCGTACTCGCGCTTTGTCAAGTCAATGATTTTTCCGCCTTTTTTCACGAGCCGGCTTTCTTTTTCTAAAACGAGGTCGCGGAACTTATACGTTGTCAGGGCCGCCGTTTTCGGTTCCGTGTATTCTATCCTCCTGAAGATTGCCCGCAGCCTGGCGAGCAGCTCTTCGATCGCAAACGGCTTCACGACATAATCATCCGCGCCGTGGTCAAGCCCTGAAACCCTGTCCATAATGCTGTCGCGGGCGGTGATCATAATAATCGGCGTTTCTTTTTCTTGGCGGAGGCGTCGGCATACTTCCAGGCCGTTCAGCTTTGGCAGCATCAAATCAAGCAGGATGACGTCCCAATTCTCATCCAAAGCTACCTGCAGCCCTTCACGCCCGTCATAAGCAACTTTTACCTCATAACCTTCGTGTTTTAACTCCAATTCGATAAAACGGGCTAAATTTTTTTCATCTTCTACTAAAAGTACACGTTTCATTTCGATTCCCCCTCGTATTTCTTCGCTCAGCCGGCCATATATCTTTCCTGCTGTACCTATTATAGCCACAGGCATAGAAATTGCAAAAGGGCAAATTCATGGCAATGCATGGCTGAGACCGGCACATTTCCGGTGGGGAGAAAAAACATAGAAAATGCATTTTCTTGTATACTAGCCTAGAAAAAAGAAAATGGTATGAACAGTTTGTTAAAATTTGATGAGAAAAATGATGGGATGTATTTGTTAAAAAAGTTTTCCTTTTTAAAAGATAAAACGCTGCTGGATATGTGGAGCAAGTAAAATATCAAAGATTGCGGGAAATAACACTGTCAATCCATCCAGCGCCCGAGTAACCACAAGCATGCCAAGAAAAGATCTGGCAACCGCCGACCCTTCTACTGATAAGAAACCGGCCGTCAACGAATGACGTTCACCATAAATTTTATTGACTTTTGGTACGTTTCTTATTTCAGCCTTTTGCATTCATAAATATTTCGAATTAGTAAATAGTAAAGAGTGCAGTATAGACATGAAGAAAGGAATTATAGGAAATGGAACAGATCACAACGCATACCCCTTTATCCGACAAGAGTAATGAGATCCATCAAAAACGCTGGGCGATTGTTGCGCTTTCTTCTATTCCGCTTATTATGACGTTAGGGAACTCCATGCTGATCCCTGTCCTGCCCATGATGGAAGACAAACTGGACATCTCCAAAGTCCAATCGAGCTATATTATTACGTTTTATTCGATTGTGGCCATTATTCTCATTCCGGTTGCAGGCTTTTTGTCGGACCGTTATGGAAGGAAAATGGTCATTATCCCCTCTTTAATGATTACAGCTGCCGGTGGTGCATTATCGGCTTATGCAGCATGGCAAATGAAAAATCCGTATCCTTTTATTTTGATCGGCAGGACTTTGCAGGGCGTGGGGACAGCGGGCGCAGCGCCAATCGTTTTGCCTCTTGTCGGAGATATGTTCCACCGCGACCGCGATGTCAGCGCAACGCTTGGCATTATCGAAACAGCCAACACGTTTGGAAAAGTGTTAAGCCCGATTCTCGGTTCGCTTTTGGCGGGCTTCATTTGGTTCCTGCCTTTTGCGACCATTCCCATATTTTGCCTGATCTCCATTTTGTCGGTCTTGTTTCTTGTGAAAAGGCCAGCCAACGAAAAACAGGGTCCGAATGTAAAAGAATTCTTGCATAATACAAGAGAAGTTTTCCGTATCCACTGGCGGTGGCTTGCTGCTGTGTTTGCGATCGGAGCCATTGTCATGTTTATTTTATTTGCCGTCCTTTTTTACCTTTCTTCCAATTTGGAAGAGCAATTCCATTACCATGGCGTTAAAAAAGGCTTTGTTCTGGCCGTTCCACTGGCTGCCTTATGCTTGTCATCTTTTATAACCGGAAAAATCATTAAAGAAAATATGGTGCTGATGAAATGGATTATTTTTTCAAGCGTGCTTGTCATTGGGACCTCGGTGCTTTCGATTGCGTTTTCCAACAGCTTTTTCTATTTAATGGGGGTTTTTCTTGTTTGCGGGATTGGGATTGGGGCTTCCCTGCCGGCCTTGGATGCACTTATCAACCAATCCATTCAAAAAGAGATCAGGGGTACCATCAGCTCTATTTACAGTTCAATGCGCTACATCGGGGTTGCGGCGGGCCCGTTATTTATGGCGTATTTTATGAAAGGGCAGGTGGTCTTCAGCCTTTTGATCATGTCCGTTTTTTGCCTCGTGGCAGCCGGGCTCACATTTGCTGCTGTAAAACCGGACAGAGCCCGTTCGCAAGCGCCTTCCCCGACATAATTAAAAGGGTTACCCCAATCGCCCCGGGGTACCCCTTTTTTATGCAAGGCTTAGTTAACTGCGGTGTTGATGATCGCGAAATTCACCCGCTTTCAGCACGAATCGCTCGTACCACAGCGCGAGAGGTCTCGCTAGGCTCACTTTTCCCGCAGCAGTCTCGGAAATTTGCCAACATCAAAAGTAAAAATCAAACATATCGGTACGTTTACCGGTTTCGCGGATTGCCTTCTCAACAATCTCTTCGGAGCGGCCGAAACCGTATGCAGGAGCCATATCGACCACATTGATACCTATATCAACCGCTTTTTGAATCGTTCTGGCTGATTCCTGTTCGTTTGTGCCTCTTCACATTCAACCGCCGATTGCACGTGCTCCCATTGCAACCGGGTTGCATGATGGATGCCGGTGTTTTGATGTTTATCGTTTCCATTTTCCACCCCATCTGCCATATTTTCTTGAATTTTAATTCCATTTTAGGCTGGCAACCGGCATTCATAAAGAACTTGTTTCAAACAGTCTATTCATTGTTACATTTCCTGGTTTCGGGTAAACTGAGGATGGAGAATGAGAAAGAAGGTGATGAATTGCTTGAAAACAAAAAGCCCAACCGATTAATCGGCGAAAAATCCCCTTACCTGCTTCAGCACACATATAATCCTGTTGACTGGTATCCATGGGGCAAAGAGGCATTTACGAAGGCAAAACGCGAAAACAAGCCGGTTTTCGTGTCAATCGGCTATTCGACCTGCCACTGGTGTCACGTAATGAAAAGGGAATGTTTTGAAGATGAAGAAGTGGCAAAAAAGCTGAATGAGTCGTTTGTATCCATTAAAGTGGACCGTGAAGAAAGGCCTGATATTGATTCCATTTACATGAACGTGTGCCAGATGCTGATCGGGCACGGCGGCTGGCCCTTGAACGTTTTTTTGACACCGGACCAAAAGCCTTTTTACGCCGGCACTTATTTCCCAAAGTACAGCAGGTACGGCCATCCGGGTTTCCTTGATGTCCTTGCGCGGCTCCAACAATTATACCAGCAAAAGCAGGGGGAACTCGCGTCTTACGCGGAAAAAATAACGGAAGCGCTCAAACAAAAGTCGCAAACAGAAAGCGGGACGGGCCCCGTTCTGGAAGTGGCCCATGACGCTTACCGGCAGCTTGAGGCATCGTTTGATGACGAATTTGGGGGCTTCGGGCAGGCGCCGAAATTCCCGATGCCGCATCAGTTTATGTTTTTGATGCGGTATGCGTCTCTTCAAGGAGAAGAAAAGGCGCTGCACATGACGGAGAAATCGATGAAAGCGATGATCTCCGGCGGCATATGGGACCATATTGGCGGCGGTTTTGCCCGTTATTCCACTGACAGGGAATGGCTTGTGCCCCATTTTGAAAAAATGTTATATGACCAGGCGCTCATGTTATACGTGCTTGCCGAAATGTATATGATCACAAAGGAAGATCAATGGAAAGAAACCGCGCTCACATTAACCGCTTTTCTCCGGCGCGAGATGCTGGATGAAACCGGCGTTTTTTATTCAGCCATTGATGCGGACAGCGAAGGCGAGGAAGGCAAGTATTATATATGGGGGAAAGAAGACATTTTTATGCTACTGGGGCACGAAGCCGCTGAAATTTTTTGCAAGGCCTATAACATCACGGAAGTCGGAAACTTTGAAGGAAAAAATATACCAAATTTGATTGGAATAAATTTCCAAAATATTGCCGCTTCATTTGGCCGCAGTGTCAGGGAGCTGAAACATTTGCTTTCGGAAAGCAGGGAAGTATTGCGGCGTGCACGTGGGAAAAGGGTATATCCGCATTTGGACGACAAAATTTTAACTGCATGGAACGCCCTGATGATTGCCTCTCTTGCAAAGGCATCACGTGCTTTCCAGGAACCGGAGATGCTAGATATGGCACAAAAAGCGCTCGCTTTTATAGAGTCCCGGCTTTGGGTAGATGGCAAACTGCATGTCCGCTACAGGGATGGGGATGTCCGTTATCCGGCTTATCTGGATGATTATGCATACTTGCTTTGGGCGTATCTCGAACTGTATGATGCCGTACAGGATCCCCGCCATCTCAACCGTGCCATGGATTTTTGCGAAATCATGTTTGATTCATTTTGGGATCATGAAAACGGCGGCTTCTTTTTCACCGGCAAAAGCAGTGAAGCTTTGCTGTTACGCCAAAAACAGGCGTTTGACGATGCCCTTCCGTCCGGTAACAGTGTTGCAGCTGTCATGCTTTGGCGGCTTTCCAAATACACCGGGGAAATGTCCTACGCGGAGAAAGCCAAAACCATATTGGCGTGTTTTCAAGAAGATATCGAACAATATCCGGGCAGTTTTTTGTTTATGCTGCAAAGTTTAATGGGGATTGCCGCAGGGGGCAGGGAAATCGTCATTACCGGCTCGTCGGAACAGGACAGGGCGCGTTTTAAAAAAAGTTTCATCCGCCGTTTCTTACCTTTTGACTGTCTAATAGAAGCCGACCCGCTGGATCCGCGTCCGTTTTGGGCGGATAAAACTGAAAAAGAAAAACCGTTCGTGCTGTTTTTATGCGAACATTTTGCATGCCAGCAACCTGTTTACGATTTACAGGATGCTTTGGAGGCGCTGGAAAAGATGGATTAAAAAAAATCATCCCGGCTGCGGAACCCCGGGATGATTTTTTATTTACTGTTGCTTTTTTTCGTTGCATCCGCTTTTGTTCTCGGCAGTCCACTCATATCTTTCTGGTCTTTTGTATAGTCAAAATCGTTGCGGTTGACCGCTGTAAATCCTTTCGGCTTATAAAAACGGAGCAGGTCGTCATATACAACTTTATCAGACAGATTCAATTCTTCTTTCACGATCTGTTCATCTTTTTTGCCGAGTTTTGCATTGACTTTCTCGCCTGTAGCCGTATTGTACAGCGTGCCGGATACTTGCGTATATTTATTTGTGACAAAGTCGCCATTGCGGAATGCAACTACTTGGCGATGATTATTCGACAGCAAATCAGATCCAAATTGGATGTAATCTTTCGTATCCACACCAAGCAGATGCATAACGGTAGGCATGACGTCGATTTCGCCGCCGTACGTATGGTTTACACCGCCTTTTACACCAGGAATATGGATAAAGAGCGGCACCCTTTGCAGCTGCGCGTTAATGTACGGCGTAATTTCAGGAACGCCGAGCACCTTCGCCATCGCGGCATTATGGTTTTCGGAAATGCCGTAGTGATCCCCGTACATGATAATTACCGTATGGTCATACAGCCCGGATTGCTTCAAATACGTGAAGAACTGGCGCAGTGCTTCGTCCAAATAGTGGGCAGTCTGGAAATAGTTATCAACCGTTTTATCGCCGAAATTGCCTTTCGGGAAGTCAATATCCTTATCGTCCAGTATAAACGGGAAGTGGTTCGAAAGCGTAATGAACTTCGCATAGAAAGGCTTCGGCAAGCTGGTCAAATAAGGCATCGATTCTTTAAACCACGGTTTGTCTTTCATTCCGTAGTTAATCGTGTTTTCGTCGCTCATATCATAATATTTTGCATCAAAGAAACGGTCATAGCCAAAAGATTTATACATTTCGTCGCGGTTCCAGAATGTCTTGTAGTTTCCATGGAAAACCGCAGTCGTATAGCCCCTTTCGCCGAGAATGGCCGGCGCAGCCTGGTACGTATTTTGTGCTTTTGTTGTAAATACTGAGCCCGTCGGCAGCGGGAACAGCGAGTTTTCCATCATGAACTCAGCATCAGATGTTTTTCCCTGGCCGGTTTGATGGAAGAAGTTATCAAAGTAGATTGTGTTTTTATCTTTGGTCAGAGAGTTTAAAAACGGTGTAACCTCTTTCCCGTCCAATTTATAATTAATCAGGAAATTCTGAAAAGATTCCAAAGAAATATAAATGACATTCATGCCTTTCGCGGCACCGAAATATTTGCTGTTCGGCTCGGTGTAGTTCGCTTTGACATAGTTTTCGACATCACTAACATCGCTGGAATCCGCCATTGCCCTTTGTGCGGACGATTTTGTCGTTTGGATGGCATCGTAAATCGTGTAATTGTACATGCCAAGGTATTTCACAATATAATTGCGGTCAAATGTTCTCGTCAAAAGCTGCGGGCGGTCCGCCTCGGCAAGCCCGAGATTAAAGACGAAAAACGCCACGGCCGCTATCAAAAGCCCGGCAATCGAACGGCGGTTGATTTTTTCCCGGTCAATTTTTACAACCTTTGAAATGATCAAAGCCGCGATCATAATCGTATCAAAGAAATAGAAAATATCATACGGCCTCATCAATGCAACGGCACTACCGCCGATATCCCCGAAGTTTTTTGTCTGGAACAAAACCGGCAGCGTGATAAAATCGTTAAAGAAACGGTAATAGCAAACATTCGCATAAAGCAAGATAGATAACAGCAAATCAATGGCTGTTATCGCGATAAGCCTTGCACGGCCCTTAAAAAAGAGGGCAAGCGCAAAAAAGAACAGTGCGGAACTGATCGGATTGATCACCAAGAGGAAATGCTGCATGCCGTTTTGCAGGCCGAGGTTGAATTCCGCTCTATATACAATGTATGTTTTGATCCAAAATAATAAAACCGTAAGAAAGTACAAGGCATACTTTCGATTTAGCAAACTTTTAATCTTGTTAATCGGCATCTTCATCGAGTTTTACCTCCCAATCGGCAAATTGACTGTAGGCAGCAATTCAAAACCGTTACTGTAAACTTTCGCACCAACATATTTTAATACAATTTTAAAAAAAAGCAAGCCAAATTGCGAAACTGCTTTTCCAACATTAGGAACAGCCCGTCCAAAAACCGGCTGTTTTTCCGCCGCTCCGGGGATCCAAAAATGTCCCTTCCTTTTAAGCAGGGCGGCAATCTTTAATCTCACCCTATTGTATTACAACTTAAACTTTCTTTCAAACAGCATAAGTGCCATCGCTGACAAAATCACCCATATCAGGCCGGCAGCATAGCCTCCGACTACGTCGCTCGGGTAATGCACCCCCAAATAAATGCGGCTGATGCCAATATTCAATACAATGAACATGGCAAACAGCGTTCCGGCAAATTTGCTCCACTGCTTTTTGGCCACGCGGAACAGGATAAAAACAAGGCAGCCGAATAAAATCATAGAGCCCATGGAATGCCCGCTCGGAAAGCTGTAACCTGTTTCCTGGATGACACGCATAATATCGGGACGCTGGCGTTTAAATATGTATTTTAAAATCCTGTTGAACACCCCTGCCCCCAACGCGACGGATACAGCAAGGTAAATGCTGAGCGTACGGTATTTTTTTATCCAGAGAATAAGCACAAATATGAGGGTAATCGATGCAGCACCCTGGACAGACCCTAAAAAGGTAATGGCAAGCATCACGCTCGTCATATGATCGGATATAAATCCCTGGACAAACGAAATAATCGGGAGGTCAAAATTCTGGATCTCCGCCTTGTTGAAATTATCGGCGATTTCAAAAAAAATCCATGTACACAGGGATAGTACCAATAAGATCAAAATAATTTTTAGAATTGCCTGATTCTTCATCTTAAACCTCCAATATGAAATAACTTACCATATTGGAGGCATTCCGGCAAATAAAATTGTCGACACATTTCAATATATTTCGGGCTGCGGCCAAATATCCCCCGAAAAGTTATGCTTCCTTTGCTTTTGTTTTCGCCGCCGGCTTTTTTGTTCTTTTTGCCATTTTTTTCGCTGGCTGTGTCCTGTCGATGGATGCCTGAAGCGCCGCCATTAAATCGGTGACGTTATTTTCCGGTACCTTCACTTTGGCGGTGACAAGGTCCTTGCCAGTACGCTTGGATTCAATCAGTTCCATGAGGCTTGATCGGTATTCATCCGTATATTTTTCCGGCTCAAATGAAGTTGTCAGCTGATCAATCAGCAAAATGGCAGTTTCGATTTCTTTTTTTGACACTTCATCGTCGGCGGGTACATTTGGAACATCGGCCGAATTCCGCACTTCATCCGGATAATGGATCGTTTCCATCAGCAGTGTATTTTCAAATACACGGATGACCGCCAGCTGCTCTTTGGAACGCATGACAATACGCGCCAAACCGACTTTTTTCGATTCGGTCAGCGCTTTCCGCAATAAACCGTATGCTTTGACACCGCCCTCGTTCGGGGACATATAGTAGCTGCGGTTGAAATAAATCGGGTCAATTTCGCGCATGTCAATGAAATCCATAATTTCAACCGCTTTTTCTTCCGTTGTTTTCCGCAAATCTTCCAATTTGTCCTGCTCGAGCACGACAAATTTTCCTTTTGTGATCTCATAGCCTTTGACTATATCCCCGGCTTCTACTTCTTCGCCGCAGACCGGGCAGATTTTTTCATATTGGATCGGTGAATGGCATTTTTTATGCAGCGACCGCAATTTAATGTCTTTATCTTCCGTGGCGGCATGGAGCTTAATCGGGATGTTGACAAGGCCGAAGCTGATCGTGCCTTTCCAAATTGTATGCATGAATGAAACGCCTCACTTTTTGAAGATAATATATGTAGAATTAACCGGTCTATGTACATCAAGTTTTGGAAAAACAAGGAGGGGCGGAGAAAAATGAAACCAATGCTCCCGACTTTAAAGTGGGAACTTCCCAATATAGGAAACTGGGCATTTGAAATCAAATACGACGGCTTCCGCGCCATCCTGGAATGGGATGATGGGGGGATGCATTTATGGAGCCGGAATGAGAAGGATTTGCTGCCGCAGTTCCCGGAGATCCGTGACTTTTTACAAAGCATCGAAAATATAGTGAAAAAGCGGCTTCCATTGCGGCTCGACGGTGAACTCGCCCTTTTGGAAAATCCTTTCAAAGCGAACTTCGGGGAACTGCAGAGCCGGGGAAGAATGAAGTCAACGGCAAAAATCAAACAAGCTGCTGCCATACGCCCTGCCCGTTTCTTAGCATTTGATTTGCTGATGCTGGACGGTGCTGACTTCACCGGAAAAACGTATATGCACAGAAAAGAAACATTGGAAAATTTTTTCCAAAACCTGGAACTGCCGCTGTCCCCCGATCCCGGGAAAACGGAGCTTTTGCAATTGATTCCTTATGCTCCGGAAGCCCAGCAGCTTATCCAAACGATGAAAGATTTTAACAGCGAAGGGATTGTCGCAAAACAAACAAATAGTAAATGGGAAGCGGGAAAAAGGGTTGAGACCTGGATCAAAATCAAAAATTGGAAAACGGCTGCCTGTTTTATTACTGCTTATGACGGAAACAACGGATACTATCATGTGGCGGTATTCAGAAATTCGGAAATTTTTCCGCTCGGGCTGTTTCTTTTCAGCATGAGTTCGGAAGAAAAGCAGGTGCTCACCGCAGCGATTAAAAAAAATGCTGCAAATGAAAAAAACGGCGTGTATACGATCCACCCCGCCATTTGTTTGGAGCTTTTTTACTTGGAATGGGACGGCGTGCAGCTGCGCGAACCGCATTTCCACCGGTTCCGTTTTGACCTTGCGCCGGATGAGTGTACATATGAACGTTTCCGCCTCCAGCAGGCAGCGATACCGGAAGAAGTGGCGGTCACGCATCCGGAAAAGCCGCTTTGGGAAAAACGTCCGGTATCCAAATTGGATTATCTTTTTTATATGCGGGAAATATCCCCTTTCATGCTTCCATTCCTTTCCGGCAGGCTTTTGACAGTGATCCGATATCCGCACGGCGTTTTCGGCGAAGCGTTTTACCAAAAAAATTGCCCGGATTATGCGCCCGCTTTCGTGGAAACGGCCATGCACGACGGGATCCGTTATATTGTTTGCAATGATTTAAAAACGCTGATGTGGCTTGCAAACCAGCTGGCGGTGGAGTACCATATTCCGTATCAAGTTGTAAAAAGCCGTTTTGTCAGCGAAATTGTGTTTGATTTGGATCCCCCTTCCAGGAGCAAGTTTCATTTGGCGGTGAAAGCCGCTTTGTTGTTGAAAGATGTTTTGGATGGACTGGGTTTCGAAAGTTTTGTCAAAATATCCGGAAATAAAGGGCTGCAAATTTATATCCCGCTGCAGGAGGGGCGTTTTACATGGAAAGATACGCGGATATTTACGGAATTTATGGCGTCGTATTTGATTGCAAAAGCTCCCGAAAGTTTTACGGTTGAACGGATGAAGAAAAAACGGGGTGGAAAACTGTACGTCGATTTCATCCAGCATGCCGAAGGAAAGACGATCATTGCCCCTTATTCAATGCGCGGGCATGAAGATGCGCTGGTGTCGGCGCCGCTCAGATGGGAAGAAGTCAGCGAAAAACTTTTCCCTGAACTGTTTACGATGGAAGCGGTGCTGAACCGCGTGAAGAAATTCGGCTGCCCGTTTGCCCGCTATTTTACCTGCAAGAAGGAACAGCCTTTTGCGCCGGTACTGGATTTTTTGAAAAAAAACGATAGCGGACTCGGGAGTGAGCGCTGCTGAATCGGCGAGAAATACCGGGAAATCGGCTATTTCTTTGCTTCAATCAGCGAAAAACCTTGGGAAATCGACAGGAAATTTTCAAAAATCGGCGTTGGCTTCAAAATCAGCGGCTTCCCTCAAAATGTCAGCGGAAACTTTGCCTAAATCAGCGGAATTACCATAGAAATCGGCGGTCCGCTGATAATGGGCACCAAAACTTAAAGAGCATGCCCCATTCCAAGAGGCATGCTCTTTAAGCTAAAGCTTTCTCCACTACTTCTTTTGCATGGACTTCAAGTTTTTCATACTGTGCCTGTTCAGTGAATTCCTTTTTGCTCCGGACCATAAATTTCGCCGGATTTTCTGCGTCAAATGAAACAACAGCTCCATACAAATACGTCGCATTGCCGATCAGATCAATGCTAAACTCAGGATCGCCACCCGTTTCAATTTTGTGGACAAGGCAACGTACTTTCCCGCCGTTATTGTATACTTCGATCATCTCTTCAAACGGCCGCATCCTTAAAAGACAGGCGACAAGACTGGAAGCGGACATTGCCGTTCCGCAGGCGTTCGTAAAGCCGACTCCGCGTTCAAACGTCCGCACATACAAGCCGTTTTTCCCGATCGGTTTCACGAAGCTGACATTTACGCCGTCCGGAAAAATTTCATTCGGACCGTTTACATATTCCGATAAAGTTTTTTGCTTATCGGAATGGAAAACTTCATTACCGACAAACGAAATCAAATGCGGATTCGGCACTGCAACAGCCGTAAAAGACAAATCTTTCGATAATGCCTCCACTTGTTCATTGATCAGCACCTCTTTCCCGATCCGCATCGGCAGTTTATCGAGGCCGAACAAAACGGGCGAAATTTCCACCCGGAATGTCGGGATCCCGCCAAACAGCGGTTCCGCTTTTTTGGCATACAAATTGGCCTTCATTGTTTCAATTAACAGATCATCTTTTCCAAGCTTTTCGGATACATAGCGGGCGACACAACGCAGGCCGTTGCCGCACATCGATGCTTCGGATCCGTCCGCATTAAATATCCGCATTTTTGCATCCGCTACTTTGCTTTGAGAAACAAAAAGCAAACCGTCCGCCCCGAGTCCGGAACTGCGCTTGCAAAAAGACAACGCCATTTCTTTGCGGATCGTATCCGTCAATGGATTTTCTACAGCCGTTTCATCGATGATTAAAAAATCATTGCCCGATCCGTGGCATTTTATCAGTTTCAATTCCATGGTTGATTTCCTCGCTTTTCTACTTCTATTCTTGCTGTTTGAGCGGCTTGATCAACGGAACATTTCTGCCCAAGATCTCATCAGAGCTTTTTAACACGAATGTGTTGCTTTCAGGGGCATAATCAATTGTCAAATCCCCGCCAAAATAAATGAGATCGCTTTTTTCAATCGCAACTGGCATACCGTTTGTCTCCATCATTTGCTCACTTTTTTCAAGATGGTCCTTGTCCGTCAGCATGAGAACCGGAACGCCGTCAGTGCCGCAGCCGCACCCTTCCGAATCGTAAAGCAGCCTGAGCACCGCTTCTTTCTGCGGGGCTTCGCCTTCCAAATATGCAATGGCCGCATCAGTAATTGAAATCATGTGCAGCCCCCCTTTCGAACTTCCTTACAAAAATTGTACCATCCTTGTTATTTTTTTACACGAAATATTTATCATGCACATAGAAAAAGGCCAAGAAGGCAATGGCGAGCACCTGATCCTCTTCGTCCAGGCTTCCGGAAAAACGGAGCACGGGGATATTTGCGGAAAAGATTTGCTGCCACGCAACCGGCATAATACCGCGCGAAACAGCAGCCAGAAGTTTATCGTTCCGGTAAAATTCAATTTCATTGTTTTCATTTTTCCGAATGGAAGCAGATTGGCTCCCATTGGCGAAAAAAATATGTTTACCCGTGTTTTCCAACATGTATAGAGAAATTTGAAAGCCGGAGAGCACCACTGTTACTTTTCGATTGCGCTGTTGGATCCGGATGGAAAACGCGCCCCCGTCAAGCTTTCTTTGCAGCTGGAAATATTTTACGCCCCTTCTTGACGCTTTTTCTTCGAGCAGCCACCTGCAATACCCGCTGCCGTCATAAAGCTGCACCGCAAACTTTGTCCCGGGTGGAAACTGAACCACATATTTCCCGGTGCCCGGCCATGTTTCCCGATTCGACCCGGTGCCTGCGGAAATTTTCCCCTTAATTCTTCCATAGTATAAATAGCGGGCAAAAAAATAGAGGATATACAGCCATACAGCCCAAACCACCGCATCAAATATCCCGCCGCGTCCGATATAGAGCAGAATAAGGCAAAAAGCGGACAGGCCGCTAGCAAGGACAACGGTCTGATAGAAGTACATTTTCGACATCGACGCGTAGTAATTTTTCAGATCCATACCGAATCTCCTATTATCTTTTCTTGATTCTATTTTATGAAGCGCGCCATAGAATCATGAGAAAAAGATTTGTCCCCCTTATACTTATCGCACTCTTGCTTTCATATGGGTTTTAAGTCGTGTGTCCCAACTGATGAGCTGTTCCATGATACGGCCGCCATCCCTTACCCCCTGCTCGTACAATTCCGTCAGGCGTTTAGCGTTTTTTTCAATCCGTTTTACTTTCAGGGGTTCCTGCGGGCAGATCAGAAAAACCCGCCCTTCCCTTTCTTCATTTTCTATAAATTCAACCGTTTCATTATATAATCCGGCCCGTTTTTTCACCGCTTCATAAACACCCGGATAAGCACGGTATTTCCGTTTAATGAAGAAAGTAAATTTCGCCGGTTTTTTCCGGTAACCCCGGTTTCTGGTTGAAATCACGATATTATAGGTGAACCCGTCCTGTATCGCTTTTTTGATCGGGATCGGGTCGGACAGGCCGCCATCCAAAAGCGGGCGCCCGCCGATTTCAACAATCGGCGCAGCAAGCGGCAGCGAACTGGAAGCACGGAGCACTTGCAGAAGATTCCCTTTGTAGTCTTTGCGCGTGAAATAAACAGGCTTGCCTGTCATGCAATCAGTTGTGCCGATCACAAATTCGCACGGGTTTTCATCAAACGCCTGAAAGTCAAAAGGCACGTGTTTTTTCGGAATTTCGTCAAAAACATAATCCATTCCGAACAGTTCCCGGTTGCGTATATAATTTTTCCATGATAAGTAACGTTCTTCATGAATAAAGTCGATATTGACTTTCCGGTTCCGCCCCTTTTGTTTGGATAAAAAAGATGCAGCATTGCAGGCTCCGGCCGAAACGCCGATGACATACGGAAATTCAATTCCATGTTCCAAAAAACTTTCAAGCACGCCTGCTGTATAAACGCCGCGCATGCCGCCGCCTTCAAGAACAAGGCCGCAGTTTAAAAGCATTTGCATCTATCCTTTCAGACTGTACTGTAATTATTAGAATCGCATAAAAATCCGCTGCTTTCAAGAAACGTGCCCCAAACAAAAAAGCCTACTTCCGGTTATTTGATCAGCCGGAAAATAAGCGGGATCCGGTACATTTCGCCGTTATATGCTTTTATTGCGGCCACAATTGTAAAAATAAAATACATCAGCCCAACAACCGGCAAAAGCACAAACCCGATTAAAACGACGATCAAAAGGGACGCAGCAAATCCGTATACTGTGTACGAAATTAAAAAATTGAAATACTCTTTCCCATAATAATCAACATATGCAGAAGAATCTTTTTTTAACAGCCAAATCAATAGCGGACCGACAACCGTAGTAAAAAGGCTGGAAACAAAAATCAGCATGGACAACATGCGCTCATCATTTGTACTCATCTTCAATG
>NZ_BKZR01000039.1:0-31324 GCF_008974225.1 Weizmannia acidilactici
TACAAGAGTATTTGATTTTTTATAAAAATTTTTAGATTAAATTGACAAAGCAAAAAATTACAAGAAAATTTAATCGATAAAAAATAATTTATCGATAATATTTATTTGGTGGAAGGGGAGTGGCCGTGAAATACGAAATGCTGATCGAAACGCCTGAGCAGTTGCATGCATTGTCCCACCCGTAAAGGCAGCGGATTTTATCGCAGTTGTTATACAAAGAATTAACCAATAAACAAATTGCCGAAGTCTTGGATGAGTCACCGCCGAAAGTTCATTTCCATGTAAGGGAACTGCTCGATGCAGGCATCATCGAACTGACAAAAGAAGTGGTCAATAAATCGATCGTTGAAAAATATTATACAGCTGCAGCTCGCTCTTTCCGACTTTCTCCTGCGCTTAAATTACAAAAGCGGATGAACATTCCCTTTATGAATCTGCGCTGCATGAGACATACAGGAATTTGATGAACAGCATCCACGAATTGATTGGGGTATTACCTGATTTCCAAATTTTACAGGAACAGGCGTGGTTGACGGAAAAAGAAATTGCCCGGAAACACCCCTCGAGTAGCCAAGTCATTTTAGAGGATGCCCGGCAGGAAAAAACAGAAGAGGACAGGAAGTTGTTTACACTTAGCAATTTTTTCATCCATTATCAGGAGATGATGAAAAGGGGAAACATGGAGATGGTGAAGGGTAAGCCAAGCAGCCTTTTCTCCAACAAAAACTTCCCATTATTTTTCTTCGGCCTGTCAAGTTCCGCATTTGGAGACGGATTCCAGCAAATTGCGCTGATTTATTTGATTACCAGCCTTGGCGGAGGCGGAACGGAAATGGCGCTTTCCCAGTTCTTTTTGATGTTTCCGCGCATTGTTGTGCTGCTGTTCGGCGGAGTTGCTGTGGATCAGCTAAGTGCCAAACAAGTGATTTGGGTGTCAGATTTTTTTCGCTTTTTCGTGATGTTCCTGCTGGCCGGGTTATCTTATTCTGCTGCAATATCATTTCCCATCCTGTATACATTGCTCGTTATATCAGGTATTGCGAGCGTTTTCTTTTATCCCACTTTTAACTCAATTGTACCGTCATTGGTGGAGAGGAAATTTTTGGAACGGACGAACGCATGGGTACAGGCCATTTCACAGGCCGCCATTTTTATCGGTCCGCCGCTTGTCGGAGTTGTCGTCAGAAAGCTCGGATTGGAAGCCGGTTTTGCAGTGAATGCCGCATCCTACCTTATAGCAGCTGCAACTGGAATGATGATAAAAACAAAACAACCGGTATTGACTGAGACAAAAAAACCGCATTTTTTATCGGATTTAAAAGAAGGGTTTCACCACGTTTGGACGGAAAAGTGGCCCAGTACAGTTCTCCTTGTTGAATTCATCAGTGGGCTTGCGGTTGTAGGGCCACTGCAGATTGCTTTGCCGCTGTACAGCGAGAAAAATTTGGCGTGTATCCTGAAGAAATGGGGTTTGTCATGGCTGCCTTCGGGATTGGATCGGTACTTGGAATGGTGTTTGTTAACAAAATAGCAATTAAGTTTAAAACAATCAAAAGCTTTTACCTACTGGTCACCATGCAAGGGATAATTTTATGCTTGACCGTCATTCCAAAACTTTGGGCGGTACTGCCGGCTTTAGGCCTTGTCGGTTTTCTAAGCATACTAAGCGTCATTATGATTTCTAAAATAACAGGAATACTTTCTAATAAACAGGCTCGGCAGAACGATGAGCATGGTGTCGCTTTCGTCTTACGGAGCAGTGCCAGTATCTCAGCTGCTGGCAGGCTTGGGATCAGAAATGCTTCCGCTGACACTCGTTTTTATTTTTGCTGCCGGATTATTAAGTTTAAGCTGATTTATCGGATGGCTCGTTTCAAGGAAATACACTTACCCAACATTTAAAAAGGGCAGCCAATCAAATTGCTGATTGGTTGCCCATGTTTTCTTCTTCCCTTAAGCTGCGGGCGATCTCCTTTGCATTAACTTTCGCTTCTTTGACGGATTTCGCCTTAACCGTAATCAATCGCCCGTCGATAATGAAGTTAAAAATTTTATTTCTCATCTGTAATCACCTCTTTTTTATACCCTTTGTATTTTTTTAAATTGTTGAGTGTTGCTTTAAATTGTACCCGTATCTTTTAGGAAACAGTGTGCTTGTTGGAGAATAACACATTATGGAATTACAGCGGCAGATGTTCACCGGGATGTCCGGTGGCAGGCGGGAACTGGAAGAGCAGGGATGCTTACATGTTTATTATTATAACTACACACGCGCCAAAATACAACATATTGAATTGCTATTAATTATATACCTATATATAGAAACAGTCAAACATTATGATGATATTACATCCAGCTAAACTGTACAGATTTAAATATTTCAGCAGAAAATGATGACGTTAAAAAGAATATATCTTATATCTTATCGTATGTTAATCAATTTATTACGGTTTGATTCCATTTACCCGTATCCTTTTATAATCCGCAATCCATTGTCCGTCTTTGAATAAAACGTCTTTCAATTGCTTTTTAGTATTCGAAATCATTTCGTCCTTTGTATGTACAGGGATGCCGTCAAACAGTCGGGGACAAAACATCGTGATCCAGTTTTTCAACCCTTCATCCCCATTCAGGGGTGTAGGCCGGTCAAAGTGCATTGCAAAAGTGACCCGGAATCCGGCTTTTTCCATTAATGTGGCATATTCGCCGATGCTTGGATAAAACCAAGGAAACTGCTCCACCTTAAAATCAAATCCGGCTACTTTGATCTGCTGAATAATCGCATTCGTAATTGTTTCGACATTGCCTTTCCCTCCGAATTCGGTCACAAATCTCCCGCCTCATTTTAAGCAGCGATAAATCCCGTGCAACACCACTTCTGCCTGCTTTATCCAGTGAAGGGCGGCGTTGGAGAAAACCGCCTCAAATTCGTTCTCAAATTTTAACTGTGTTGCATCTTGTATCAAAAACCGGATATGCGGGTATTTGCGGGATGCCTGCTGTATCATATTCTCAGACTTGTCTACACCAATTATCTTCGCACCGGTTTCAAAGATTGTATTGGTTAAATCTCCGGTCCCGCAGCCAAGGTCAAGGATTTTCTCGCCTTGCTGGAGAGCCAAGAGAGCCAATAATTTTCTACCAAGCTGTTTCCATATCTTGAAACAAAAGCATACCTTGAATCATATAATTTTGCATTCCAATGATCAATGGATTTCATATTCATTCTCCCTTTCATGATTTAGTACATAACTGAATGTTTTCTTCCATTAAGTCTGCGATTTCAACGAAATGATATTTTTAGCCATTCGTAAACCATTCACAACATTTTGCTGTCTTTCAATAGAATGGATTTGGTTTAACTTCCATTTTCCCTCGACTTTGTTTATTGTGATTTTCAACATGACAATTCCATTCATCAGGCCATCAATAAATTTGGTGCCGAACGGCGCTGTCCAAGGCTCAGATAATCCAGATTCATATAAGTTGACCATTTGATCCATTAAATGAACCGTCTCTTCCTTGGATTTTACAATTTTAACTGTCCCATATACATGGGCGGCAACATAATTCGAGGTCGGAACCGTATTTTCTTCGTGATACCAGGTTGGCGAAATATAAGCGTGCGGGCCTTGAAAAACAACCAAAACTTCTTTACCGTTTAAACTTTTCCAATGGGGATTCGCTTTTGCCATATGTGTGGATAGTTGACCGCTTTCATGAAGAAGAAAAGGCAGGTGCGTTGCCATCGGGCCGATGTCATCCTGCGAAAATAAAATACCAAAGCTATTGTTTTTTATAAAGTTATATAATTTCTCTTTTTCTGTCACTTCAAACGCTTTTGGTATATACATTCCCTTTTCCCCGCTTCCTATTTTATCATTTTGCATGCATATTGTTGAAAAATTATTGTTAAAACCAAGCTCCGCTTAAAATTTTTATTCCGCTTTGGATGTCTTTTTCGCTTAACCCGGCAAATCCGAGCAGGAGCTGTGGGTGCAGCGTTTGGCGCCCATTCATCCAATATTTTGATGTCGGATATACTCTGACGCCAGCATTCCTTGCCTTTTGAATCAAACAATCTTCCGTGTCGTTTTTCTTTACTTCCATAATAACGTGCAGCCCGGAGTTTTCGCCAATCATGCGAACATTGTTTCCCATGTGCTCATGTACAGCCTTGAACAGTACCTCGTGCTTTTTCTGGTAAATATGCCTCATTTTCCTTAAATGTTTCTGCCAGTATCCTTGCCGCATAAATAAGCACAATGTCTTCTGAAGAATTTTAGAGACCGGCTGCTCATATGATTGGAAGTTCTCATTGAACTTATTGATCAACGCTTCAGGTAAAACCATATATGCCACTCTAATCGAGGGTAAAAGCGCTTTAGAAAAGGTACCAAGATAAATGACCCTGCCATTTGGATCAATTCCTTGAAGTGCCGGAATCGGTTTTCCTCTGTAGCGGAACTCGCTGTCATAATCGTCTTCAATGATAAATCCGTCAACACGATTAGCCCACTGAAGCAATTTCATTCGGTTTGCAATCGGCATAATCATTCCCATTGGAAATTGGTGGGAGGGCGTTACATAAACGAACCGGGCACGGCTTTGCTCCAATTCTGCTATTTTCAGTCCGCATTGATCGATGCCAATAGACTTTAATTGAAAACCATGATGGAGAAATACTGCTCTCGCTCCATCATAACCTGGATTTTCAACGGCAATGCCTTTGTCTTTCACTCCAATGATGAAGCAAAGCAGGCTGATCAGCTGCTGAATTCCGCCGCCGATGATGATTTGTTCCGGTGAACAGGAAACGCCTCTTGATTCGTATAGATATTTAGCTATTTCCAGACGCAGCTCCGGCTCACCCTGCCTGTCCCCGTAAGAAAAGATATCTTTTTCAAACAATACCTGGTTGCTTATTTTTTTCCAGTCTGCAAACGGAAAATTGTCAGTGTCAATATTTCCGTGGCGAAAATCGTACCGGATATGATTCGGCAGCGGTTTCTTCAATTCAGGTATGTTTATTGTGCATGCACCATGTTTCGGTACAGTTAATAATTGTCGATCCAAATCAGCAACATAGTATCCGCTTCCGGGTTTACTCTCAATATATCCTTCCGCAGCCAATTGCTGGTATGCTGCATCAACAGTATTTTTGCCGAGTTCAAGATGAGCAGCCAACTTCCGGATTGATGGCAGTTTTGTGCCTTGAGGAATCCTGTCCGCTTCAATTTCATTAAGAATATATTTGTAAAGTTGAATATAAAGCGGTGTTTGATGTTTTGGATCTAAATGAGGTGTGATTTCAAACATGAACGGCACTCCATTCTAACTGTCCCTATAAATAAATAAAAATTGTACCTTTCAGTGGGGATACATTTAATTTAAGATCATTATAACATTTATAAAAAAAGGGGGAGGGAAAATGAGAAATTTTCTGATTAGAAAAGCAACCAAAGAAGATGTACCGCAGTTATGTGCATTAATGCAAACATACATCGTAGATTTTTACAAGCAGCCACAGCCGAAAGAAGATGATCTCATCAGCCTGATTCATGCATTACTGGACCACACTGAGAAAGGTATGCAGTTTGTCGCAGAAAAAGATGGACAATTGATCGGTTTTGCGACTTTGTATTTTACGTTCAGCACACTAAAAGTCAAGGGGGCTGCTATTTTAAATGATCTTTTTGTCGTACAGCACGAAAGAGGACAAAAAGCAGGGGAGCGGCTTTTTCAACAATGCCTGTCATACATTAGGGAGAACGGCTTTGCCAATATGACGTGGGAAACGGCAAAAGATAATCTGGTCGCGCAAAAATTATATGAAAAAATGGGGGCTAAGCAGTCAAAATGGCTTGCCTATGAAATCCATTAAGGGGGTAAAGCGGATGGGTGCACATTTTTTTACCTTTATTTTACTCGGCTTAAGTATTGCATTGCCGGTTGGCGCCGTGACCATTGAAATGGTAAAACAGGGTTTAAAAAACGGCTTTCTGCACGGCTGGTGTGTGGGGCTTGGCGGAATGACAGTTGATTTTATTTTCATCCTGTTGCTGTATTTCGGCTTTGCGCCATTGTTATCCCTATCTGTTGTCCAAACCATCATGTGGTTTGCCGGTTGTGTTTTTTTAGTTTATATTGGTTGTGAAAGTGTTAAAGATGCGGGAAAAGATATAAACCTGGGAAATGAGCAACCAACGAAATCACTAAAATCTTCTTACTTAAACGGTTTTTTCGTTGCCGTTTCTCCCGGAAGCGTTATGTTTTGGATGGGGATATTTGGCACCATCTTATCCAACTCTATGCATGTATACGGCATTTCAGGCTTTTTGTTTGCGTCAGCAGGGATTTTAACCGGGATCACTCTCCACGATATCACGTTAATGGCGGTGATTTCGAAAACGCGGACATTGCTGAATAAAAAAATCATTAAATGGGTTTCCGTTACAGCGGGATGCTTGCTGTTTGGATTCGCAGCCTATTTTATGTTTGAATTTTTTAAAAGTATTTTTAAGATAATGGGATAGGGGAATGGATATGAAACTCGTATTCATATTCGGTTAACAGGCGGTTGGTAAAATGACGATGAGGCAGGAATTGAAAAAATGACGTGATCAAAGTTATTTCACAACCACATGATGATGGATTTGCTTGCGCCTTTGTTTGATTTCAGCCGGGAATATGGAGACTGTCTGATTTGTGATTCGAGGCAAATATTTAAGTTTTTTGCAAAAAGCAACGAATACGGCATGATCTTTTCGTATGTATGGGCATTTGATCACAAAAAGGATTGGCCTACCATATGACCAGGTGTATGGTTTTGGATATAAGTAGTCAGTCACGCCGCTAATAACATAGCCCACTCCCAGGATAGGGCTGGGTACGGCGGGACAATCTATTCATCGGGTTTAATTTTACGTTTGAAAGAGGTGGGGAATTGGATCCAAGGACACAGGAATTTATTGAAATAGCGAAAAAGAAATTCGGCCTGAATAATTATTTTTTGAAAAGATACAGCTTTAGCCGTACTGTAAATATCTTCAATCAGACAGAGTATACATTAAGTATGGAATGGTTGCCGAACCATGCAGATCAATATGATGGTGGTTTTAATCCGGTAGGAACAGCGGCCATTGAGATGGATGTACAGAGCCGAAGATTTAAAAGTGTTATCTTTGTCGGCGGCAAGACTTCTGCTGATAACGGAGTAGTGTTTAAAAGCTCACAAGAAATTATCAAGTGGATTGAAGAAGAGACAGGTATGGTTAATGAAAGCCAGTTTTCTTTAGTAAGGCAGGAAGAAGGGGAGATGGAGTTCAGGAGTTGTTTCAACAGGATCCAAACATCGCCTCCCGGATTTATAGAGGTTCACTATGATATAGAAGGTCGCCTTATATTTTTTTCCGCCAACGGGTATTTTCCGCCTGAAGTGCCAGCAAAAAAAGAAAAATTTTCGATGTCAATCGCAGAAATTGAGCATTTGGCAAAAGAACATGTCAAATTGTACGAAATTCCACTGTACGAGCAGGAACGTTATATTTCCATTTATGGATTGGATGAAGTCTATATTGCGAATGGCCGGTTATCCATCCTTTCGTCTCCGGATGATAAACCAACAGTTGAAGTAAATAAAGTTCTTGAATGGAAAGCCCCTTTAAGGCATCCGTTCAAAAAGAAAATAGTACATTTACTGGAAAAAGTTACGTCTGAACAAGCATTTTCGGCCGAGCCAAGTCCAGATGTTTTACCTATAACAAAGGATCTGCAAGGGAAGTGCATTTCTGCAGTGGTGGACTTCCTGCGCTGCCAGTATCCGGAAGATTCCGGGAAATGGGTGCTGAGAACATTGCGACGTGATAAAGGATACATTCACGCAGAGCTGGGCTTGAAGCAGAGAGTCTGCCGGATACCACAAAGAAAGCTGAAAGTCATAATCGATGCAAAAAGTGTTCAAACTGTAAATGATATAGACAGTTTGACGCTGATGGAAGCGTTTGAGCATTTCCAGGCACCTGGTAAGATCATCATCACAATAGAAGAAGCGTTTGAAAAACTTGTTCCATTTATGACATTGAAGCCTGTTTATGTTTTTGACAATTCAAACCAAACGTATACTTTATGCGGAAAATTGGATTGTGAATATGGCGTGGATGCGGCGACGGGCGAAGTGTTCGCATTGGAAAATTTATAGTGAAAGAGAGTGATCCAAATTCTTTTTGTTTATTTTATCAATTGTGTTGATTGTTGCTGCTGTATGTTGTGATGCGGAGAAGAAAAAAGGCGGGGGATTACAGGGATTAGAAGTGCCTTAACCCTCAACTGCCTGATGCATGTTGCGGTAACAAATCTCGCGGCCTATGTGTTTTATTTCATAGGATTGGCAAGTACGTGCATTACCGTAATTTTGCTGCTGATTTTACGAAATATTTCCAGCCGGAAAAAAGTAAAAAACGGCCGCTTATTTGATGCCTCATATATCCGAAATTGGAAAAAACACCAGCTTGGTTTTTCCGACGATCTCCTGTTTGGGGATTAAGCCAAGGCCGTTTCTGCTGTCTTTGCTGTACAACCTGTTATCTCCCATAACAAAATATTTATTTTCCGGTACAGTGACCAGCCCAAAATTGCAGATTACTGCCTTCTTTATGGGCTGTTTTAAGATTATGTGCCAGATACGGTTCTTTGTGCAATTTGCCATCAATATAGAGTTTATCGTTTTTCACTTGAATGGTTTCCCCGGGGAGACCAATAATTCTCTTTACATAGTTTTCCGTCTTTAATGATCACAATGTCTCCCCGTTGATAATTTTCAGCCGGGTTAAATTTATAGACAAGAATTTTATCATGATTATGCAGTGTCGGTTCCATCGATTCGCCTTCTACCACATAAGGCGCGAAAAGAAAAGCCCTGACGATCACAACCAGCACCACGGCAATCAATAAAGATCTTATCCAGCTTTTTATCTCATTCTTCATTTGACCAGCTCCCATGCATTTTGTCATAGTATTCTATTCTTCTAAAGTAAGGTAAATCCTTTTTCATCGGAATGATAATGTTTCATTACATTATATGTAACATTAATTTATAATAAAAATAATTCAGAATAGATGGAGGTGATAAATATGAAATGAAAGCAGGAATGAATTGTGGAAAACATAGTAAAGTCTTTGGCGATTTATAGAGACGTTCTTGAATTTCATACACGAAAGAAATCAAAAGCGGATATGCGCCTGTTAAAAAAGGAAATGTCACAATAGGCCTTGGGGAAATGCAGAAGTTGTTTGAAAATCATCCGATTAAAGTTTCCGAATCCGGCCAGAAACCCGTTTTGGAGTTGAGGTTGTTCTGAAAATTGAAAATGTGCAAGATCTCAATAGAAAAGGATTATTCCATCGAGACTGAGTTGGCTGAAAGACCATAGTGCGTAGAAGATTTATGATTATTTGACCCGGATGGATATTATATACGGATTACTTCGATAGCAAAAGGCTCTTAAAAATTTGAAAGAGTGGATAGAAAGTGGAGTTCATTCCGATTAACGTAAACCAGCATCTTCAATTTATCCTCTCATTCCGGAGTGATTCATTTATAGTTAGCTTCGGAACGGATGAAGATTTTGATGAAAAAGAGTATCTCGAATGGCTGCAAAAGCAGTCAGCAAAATTTCCAGAAGGTTTTATGCTTGTAGCAGAAAATGCCGTTCCAATTGGGCAGCTGGAACTGACAGTGAAAGAATATGAAGGGAAGCCAATCGGCTATGTCAATCTTTATTACCTTGTCCCGGAGAAACGCGGATTGGGACTGGGTGCCCTTTTGCATGCGTACGCAATGAATTTTTTTAAAAAGAGAAAAGTAAATGAGTATCATCTGAGAGTTTCGCCGACAAACAAACAAGCGGTTGCATTTTATCAGAAAATGGGCATGAAACAGTTGAAACCTGAAATGGATGGAAAAGTCATCAGGATGGCGGGGAAGGTTTAAACCTTCAAGGCCATTTTTTGAACTGATTTTTGAATAATCTCTTATCTTCATCATTTTTCCTCAGAAATTTTTTAAAAAAGAATTTTTGCTTACGATTGGGTAGAACAACTTGGCGTCAAAATCATTTGTGGTAAAATAAAGAAAATATTTTCAAATGTTGAATTGCTGGAGGAAATATGAATATACAAATAATGATTGTTTTTATCCTGAATTTTATCATTTCATTAGTCGGAACACTGGAATACTCAGGATGGTAGGGGTGAGAACCGGCAAAATCGCAGTTTCTTTTGCTGTTTTTAATATTTTGGCGCTGGTGTCGAGAATCGCAGTAACGTTCCAAGTCCCGATTTTAACGAAATATGTGGATCACCACACTTGGGGAAAGCAACTTATTACATATCTTTAATCTTATTATCATTATATCGGGAATCGCAACGGTTGCAGGCGCTTTTTTGATTCCAACATTTCAAAGGATTTTTTACCGGGGCGTTTTATATTTTTCTGTTGATCGCTCGATTCCAAAACTGATCATGCACAGTTTTTCAAAAGCCGGCCTTTATTTTATGAAGGACTGTATGGCCGTTCCTGTAAAAGAAAATATCTTAAACCTTAGTTACAGGAAATTGCCGGTCAAAATTATTCTGTATAATTTTGTCACAGTCGCTTTGTTGATGATCGGTTCATTGGCGCCGATTTATGCCGGCAGCCTTGAACCCGATTTAAGGGCGACATGTGTCACGCTATCTTCCATCGTCAATGGTTTTGCAACGATTTTGATGTCCATTTTTATTGATCCGCAGTTGTCTACCATGACGGACGATGTGATTGACGGCAAATGCACTGAAGAAGACTTCCGGAAAGTCGTTGTTGCAATGGTGGGAAGCAAAACCCTGGGACTTTCGCTTCACTGTTATTGATCGTTCCTTCTTTGTATGCCATTGTGTTTGTAGCTAAAATGATATAATCATCCAATCTGTCGCAACTTTCGATGATGACGGTAGTGGGGTTTCCTGGAATATCATTTTATTTACCACTTATGAATCTTTTCATATGTAGAACCGTATGATGAGCGGGGTGGGATGTTATTGAAAAATATCAGCAAATACCTGCTTCTATACAAACTAACAAAAAATAGAACAATGCAGTAGTCTTTTAAGAAAGAGCTGATTAAAGCATACGAAAAGAAACAAAAAAAGATAAGTAAGAGAATGACGTCGACAGAACTGGGCTTTTAGTCTGGGTAAGGGGGTTATTATGTTAAAAAAAGGTTGTTGATCCTTTCAGCGGCTTTAGCGGCTGCTGATGGGTATATTTTGTATTTATGGCTTATGGATTGGAAAAGTCTAGAAACCAAAACAGGCGTGTTGGGTTGGGGCGCTGCGATTCTGATTGGCTTTATTTTATACGTTTTTTACCGGAAATTAGATTTGAATGATAGAAGTATATTAATTGGCTGGGGTCAACAATCATGGTAGCCGGTTTAGCGATTCTAAGCTTCTTGATTGTGTATACTGTCCGTTCGATGCCATAAATAATGGACATTATTATGGAAATAAAATTTGCCAAGCCGCCTGATGCGCCGATTATACATGAAATCATGATCGAAAGCAGCTCTCATGGAATATCCAAATGAAGTACCGCCATCAAGCGCTTTGAAAGAAACGGCTCAATCCGTTTTATCCGCACAAAGGGAGAAGCCCTTAATCGTGTATGTGGATCCATAAAACCGGTAGGAATGGTCCGTTTTCTAGCGGATAAGGAAAAGCTTTATTTTTCATGCTTTCCGTGATTCTTGAGATGCAGGGAAACGGAATTGCCAAATAATTATTAAAAGCACTTGAAAATGATGCCGTTGAAAAAAGAGGTTCCAAAGCTGCATTGTAAAGTGTATATGGCATCCTTAAAAATAGGCATCTATACAGTTCTCTAAGGTACAAAATATGCTGTGAAGAAATGATCCATTAAAAAACGGCATGAAAATCAAAGTTGCAACGATACAGAAAATGTTAGAATGGTAAAAGGTTTGATCAACTTTACCGTTCCACTTTACTTCAAGAAATGTATCTCATATTCCTTTGGCGTTGGTGCGTCAATATTTTTATCATCACTGAATTTTAGCCTGCCGTTTTTTCCAATCTGAATACTCCCCATGCCCCGCGGATAATGGGGGTGGCAGCATAAATTCTAAATCCTTTACTTCATCTGTACTTTTTCCTTGTAGTTTGGGGGTTCTACTTCAAGATGAGCGTTTAAGTACTTGCTTTTTCCTGAAAAACCAATTATTTTCTCCTTACGCTGTCAGGCTGCTAAAAAAGCGAGATAAAAAATATTAGGATGTTGTTCTATCATCCATAAGCATGTATCCTTCCCCATCTTTGCATATCGATATTTATTATGCAATTCCTGCTTTTTGTAATTTTTGTTCCTCTGTACTGAATACTTTTAGAAAAACCTCTACAACAAATTTTGATAAATTGATAGAGTAATCGATAAAATCATAGCATAATATACTCACATAAAATGTCATATTTTATCACATAAAAAGTTGAGGCTTGTTGGAGGTTGTCGAATGTTTGGATGGTTAGGTTGGAAAACGGGATGGCCGCTTTGGCGTGCGTATCGGCGGAATCAGTATTTAAAAGAAGATGTAGAAGAAATTTTCGAAGGCATCGCCGAAACGAGAAAGCAGCTTTTGTTCCACTGGACGGAAGAAAATTGGTCATTATTGGAAAAGATGGAGCAGCAGTTAAGCAGTACGGAAGAAAAGAATGATGAGAATCTTGAACGCTTATTTTCATCATACTTAAAGCGCGGACAGGATTTTTCGGAACTGTTCTTGCTGGATATGAACGGTCGGTTGTTACATATTCAACTTATCGTCAGCATATCGGCACTTCCTATGCAGGGAGATCCCCTTGCCAGCCTGGACTGGAAGAACCAAAAAGGGAAAGAATTGCCTATATGGTCCATTTGCAGATCCACTGACTTTGAAAATTGGGCCAAGCACATCTAAATTTCACGATGAAATAACGCTGCTTTTCATTTTGCCGCTCATGGAAAACGGAAAATGGAAAGGGGCTTTATGCGGCAGGGTGCCGAACGATGTGCTTGGGGACCTGATCCAGAGGGAATCCGGTCATGTATATCCCGATTCAGGGGACAATTATATTTTTATGGCCAAATCGAATTTGAATCCTGATATTGTACCGGGGACGGCCTTATCGAGCAGCCGTTTTGAAGATTTAACGTTTACTCACGGTGATAATTTGAAAGATGGAGTTAGGACTCCTTACGGTACTGTAAAAATGAAAAATCACACGGAACTGGAATTGATTTTTACCGATCCTGCCACGGGTGAACTACACCCTGGTGTGATGAATACAATTCGGAATGGAAGCAACCTTTTTGTAACGTTTCCCGGTTACCCGGATTACCGGCATATCTGGTCATCGGAAAAGGCGTGACATTCCAGCTGCCGCATTGCCCGGATGTTTGGGGTATGATGTGTGAAGGGGATTTGGAAGAAGTATATCGGATGCACGGCGTGAACTGGCGATACAATTTTCTATATCGGCAGCTTACAATCGGGTTTATTATACTAAATGAGGTTTATTACATAACATTATTCGGCCTGCTCCCCCGCTTGGCCGGTGTTATTGGGCTCATTTTATTCAATACTGTGTACAGTTTGCTTGCCGGCCGTTTCCTCAACTGGAAATTATTCCAGCCGCTTGAAAATCACCTTCATATGATCAACCGATTTATCCGGATGAATGCCAAAGGGGAAGGAGACTTAACGAAACGGTTACAAGCAGATCAATTTCCTAATGATGAAACAAAGTCTCTCGCGATCTGGATTAACAATATGATCGATTCTTTGGAAGGCATTATGGTGCGGGTGAAGCGGGCTGCAGCGGATGTCCAGGAAAGCCAGCGCCAATTGAACGAGTCGACCCGTTCGACAGAGGCTTCCGCGGAACGGGTGAGCAGTAAAATGGCCGTCATGCTGAAAGGCACCCGCCAGCAATTGAGTGATTTGGATGTGGCTAAAGATGCTTCCCGGCAAATGAGTGAAACGCTGCGGAAACTCGAGAAAGCAGCATCCAAGCAGCTTGCGGTGGCCCAGGATGAAGTATCACGTATCGGAAATAAAATGGATCATATCCAATCAACTGTGAAAGAAACAAATGGGACAATTTACTCTTTTATCGGAACAACGGAAAAAATTAAACAGTTGTTGCAGGTCATTGACGAAATTTCCACGAAAACAAATCTGTTGTCTTTGAACGCTTCCATTGAAGCAGCGTGAGCAGGGGAGGGGCTTTGCCGTCGTGGCCAATGAAATCCGCCAGCTTACCGAATTGACAAAACAGTCAGCTCTTGTAAAAGGAGATAACCACCTGATTGACGAACAGACCCGAAAACAATTTCTGCATCTGCGGCAAACCGGAGACGGATTTGAAGGCATCACAAATCAAAAGAAAGAAGTACTGGAACGGATGCCTGGCGTACTGATGGAAAGGCCTACAATTGAGGACATCATGCTTGCATATATTGGGGGTGGGAAGAATGTTGCTGCCGCTCGTTAAAAAAGATTTTCTCCTTGTTAAAAAATATTTGTTGTTTCTGCTCATCTTTACAGCTGTTGCGCCGGTTTACCTTTCATCCCAATTACCGGAAGGCAGCGGTGAACTTGCATTTTTTGTAACGGTTCTTTACTTGGAGTATATTTTATTCAACTATGTATCGGAATTGAAGTCAATTTTGATTTGTTCATTTTCTTGGCCGGCTTTTTCATGTAACTGTTGATGGAAAAGCACGGTTTCCGGGAGGAGATCATTTTTGAAATCCGCAACAAATATCCCTTTTCGCGGCCTGCTTTCTGCATAGCTTTCCGCCGTCAATTGTTCGTAGGCCGATTGAATCGTATTGATGCTTAACCCGAGATATTCAGCCAGTTTCCGTTTGGACGGTAATTTTTCACCCGGGCGGATGTTGCCGGATAAAATTTCCTGCTTGATAAAATCAACAAGCTGCATATACAGCGGGATATTGCTTTCTTTGTTTAGAAACGGCGTTAATTCAATTATTTTTCTGCCTCCAATCTGCATTACTGGATCCTATCAAAAATTCGAATCTGGACCTTTTGATTATACCAGATTGTGATTAAATGAGTGTGAGCCAGTATGAAAGGAGATGTTGAAAATGGAAATAAAGGAATTGACAAACCGGGAGGAATGGAAATCAGCTTTTCCGGTGATGAAACAGCTGCGCGTGCATTTGGATGAGGAGCACTATCTTCAATTGGTCGAAGAAGCAGCCCGATCGGCAAATTATAAAATGTTTGCTGTATATGAAGGCGGAAAAATCGTTGCGGTAACAGGTTTTATGCCGATGATGACCCTTTACAACGGACGGTTTATCTGGGTGTGCGACCTGGTTACGGATGCAGCATGCCGGTCAAAAGGTTACGGGGCCAGGCTGATTGGATATGTAGAACAGTGGGCCAAAGAAAAGGGGTATGGCATTGTTTCCCTCTCATCCGGCCTGCAGAGAAAAGACGCACACCGGTTTTATGAAAAAATGGATTACGATAAAGTAAGCTATGTGTTTTTGAAAAGATTGTAAGACTTTACTTTGAATTTCAATATTATTTCAGATTGTGATTTTCAAATGATTCCAGATGTATCATATTCAATACACGGCTTGATATGGAGTGATGGGCATGGTATGCTAGTTAGCATTGTTTTCTTCTCGCCCCATTGCCATCAAGCTAAGCCCACAGAAGCTCCATGTCAAGCCACTAAAGGCATAATGATTCGTAATATAGAGTGCATATGTTAATTTTTCGCGAAAAATCCGGAATAATTCGAAAAAATTTACTGTTTTTTGCCGAATAATGTGCCCGTGTACACTTTACAAGGGAAAATAAAAAGCATATAATTGGTAAAAAGTAAATATTTCAGACTACTAGGGGTGCCCAAATGGCGGGCTGAGAGAAAAACATTTGTTTTTCAACCCTTTGGACCTGATCCGGATCATACCGGCGTAGGAAAGTAGGATTTTGAATGAACAATACTTTTTGCTGATCAAGTCAGGTCTTTACGGGCCTGGCTTTTTTGCATTGGAAAGGATGGGATAAATGAAACTGGAAGAACAAGTGGTGCTTGTAACAAGCGGAAGCAGGGGATTGGGAAGGGCAATTGTAAAAGCTTTTGCAAGAGAGGGGGGCGAAAGTTGTCATTTACTATTTTGAAAGTGAGCAAAAAGGAAAAGATTTACAGGAACATTTAGGAGAAAATACTTAAATAAATAGAAGCAACAACGCTGCTATAAAAAAATCACGGAATCGGAAAGATGATGCAGAAGCAATGCTATTTTTGCATTTCCATGGGCAAGAGCCGTGACCGGGCAAAAACTTGTCGTCGCCGGTGGACTCGTAATGGATTAGGAGGAGATCAAAATGGAAAAAACAAAACCGATTGAACTGCTTGAAAAAATCAGGGCGGTAAATCCGCTCATCCATAATATCACCAACATTGTCGTTGCCAATTTTACGGCAAACGGGCTTTTGGCCCTCGGGGCTTCGCCTGTGATGGCAGATGCCGTGGAAGAAACGGCCGAAATGGCGAAAGCAGCAAATGCGGTTGTACTGAACATCGGCACTTTAAATGAAAGAATAGTCGATGCGATGATTTTAGCGGGAAAATCCGCAAACGAAAACGATGTTCCGGTTGTGCTCGATCCCGTTGCTGCAGGGGCAACGCATTTCCGGACGGAAACTGCACAGAAACTTTTGCAGGAAATAAATTTTACCGCCATCAGGGGCAATGCGTCGGAAATCGCAAATCTGATCGGAATGAAGTCGAAGATTAAGGGAGTGGATGCAGGAGAAACCAACTTGGATGCCGGCGAACTGGCGCTAAGAGCTGCGAAAGAACTCAACACAACGGTAGTGGTGAGCGGGAAAACGGATGCGGTGTCAAACGGGTCTGATGTCTATCTCGTACATAACGGCCATCCAATATTAACAAAAGTGACTGGAACCGGGTGCCTCTTGTCTGCCGTTTGCGGCGCGTTTTTGGCTGTGGAAAAAGATCCGGTTACAGCTGCCGTATCGGCACTTGTTATGTACGGTACAGCTGCCGAAATCGCACGGGAAAAAGCAAGAGCGGATTTGCCGGGAAGTTTTCAAATCGAATTTTTAAACCAGCTTGCAACGCTTAGTGCCGAGGATTTGGAAGCGTATGGTTCGTTTGAAAAGAAAGCAGGGATTATTCAATGAAAAAAGCGTTGACGATTGCCGGTTCCGACTGTGGCGGCGGTGCAGGCATTCAGGCGGACTTAAAAACGTTTCAGGAACTGGAAGTGTATGGCATGTCGGTGATTACCGCCGTAACCGCCCAAAATACGCTCGGTGTCCAGGGCGTTTTTCCATTAGGGACGGAAGCGGTGGTCCGTCAAATCGATTCGATTGCGGAAGATATGGGGACGGACGCATTAAAAACAGGAATGCTGTTTGATTCTGCCATTATTGAGGCTATTGCGGAGAAAATCAAGGAATATCATTGGGAAAAAACCGTTGTCGATCCGGTGATGATTGCCAAAGGCGGGGAAACGCTGCTGCAGCAGGAAGCGATACACGCTTTAAAAAATAAGCTGCTCCCCCTTGCATTCATTGTGACACCGAATATTCCCGAAGCAGAAGAGCTTTCAGGAATTAAGATCCATCATTTCCCGGATATGAAAGAAGCAGCCCGGATCATTTCAGATTCCGGGGTCCGGTATGTCATGATTAAAGGCGGCCACCACGAAAATTCCCCGGTATCCCGCGATTTGCTTTTTGATGGGCGGAACTTTTACGAGTACACCGCCAAAAGATTCGTAACGAAAAATACACATGGAACCGGCTGCACGTTCTCATCCGCCATTACGGCAGAGCTGGCAAAAGGCGCGGACGTTTTCGATGCAGTAGCAACAGCGAAAGATTTTATTACGGCTGCGATTGAAGACGGCATCCAAATCGGAAACGGGCACGGGCCGACAAACCACTGGGCGTACAGGAAAAGGAGCATGGTAAAATGATAGAGGAGAAAGATTTGCGCGCTGCATTGAAATTGTATTTCATTATGGGCAGCCCGAACTGCCAGTCCCGCCCGCAGCAGGTGTTGGAAGATGCTATCAATGGCGGTGTTACTTTATTTCAGTTCCGGGAAAAAGGAAAAGGTGCGCTTAAAGGAGATGAAAAGAAAGCACTTGGAGAGGAATTGCAATGGATATGCAAAAACCATGGCATTCCTTTTATCGTAAATGATGATATTGATTTGGCTTTGGAACTGGATACGGACGGCGTGCATATCGGGCAGGAAGATGAGCCGTTGGAATCGGTTCGCGAAAAAATCGGGAATAAAATCATCGGTGTTTCAGCTCATACTGTCGAAGAAGCAAGGCAAGCAGTAAACGGCGGGGCGGATTATCTCGGGGTAGGCCCGATTTTCCCGACGAAATCGAAAGAAGATGCAAAAGCGGCGCAAGGAACATCTGTGATCACTGATATGCGGAAAAACGGTATCCGGCTGCCAATCGTCGGGATCGGCGGAATTGGCCGCGGCAATGCAAAAAGCGTCATAGAAGCCGGCGCTGATGGCATCTCGGTGATTTCTGCAATTGCGGGTGCTGGAGATGCAGCAATTGCTGCGGCAGCCTTGAAAAAAGAGTTAACTTGATGATCTAAATGTTCCATATGTAAACCGGCTGACCGAGATCGGAATCTCCAATGGTTGTTGTTTCTTTTTTCATAGAAATAACGGGAGGGGTTTCTTCAAATCCATCTACAAGTATGGTTCAAACCCCTTCTTTTTCATTTGTGTGAATAATGCTTCAACCAGTTCCTGCCAGGTACTTTAGCGCCGGGATTCTTTTAAAATATAGATGGCTATTAAATAACCGGAGCTTTCTTGTTTATTTGCTTTCGTTTTACCGCCGCCGGTAAAACTGATCATTTTCCCTTTTTGATTTTCAGTCATAAATACAGTTTGGTGGGAATCGGCCAGCACTTGATTCCAAAGTGTTATTTTTTCCTCGTATGTCAGGGTGTCCAGGCAGGCATCAGGCACGATCCCTTTGTAAGTCGTTTTCCACGCATCCACATGCACTTTCGCAATCCCTTCCACCTTTTGGTGCAGCTTTTCTAAATTTCATATCATCCTCCGGTTCATCGTATCTTAATTAAATTTTAGCATTATAAATTCACAAAAAAGTAAAATTTGACAGGGGATGGTGATGTTCAATCATAACATTGATGGTCAACTATACGTAGAATTTCTGCAGCAACATCATAAGGAAGCGTTATTTAATCTGATTGACAGACAGGTGAAATGCGACTGGCATTCAGGGACTGCATGATTTCGCACCAAGACAAGAACAGCGGAACATCCAGTTAAAAGAAGTATTGGAAACATTACCATTTGATATCGAAAACCATGTGGAAGATAAAAATGAATATATGAGGGCGGTTGATGAAAAAGTGAAATATTCGTGTTTAAATTAAGGGATCCCGTTCCATTTTCATATTCTTTTTTCAATTGTTTATCAAACCGGATTTCCGTTATGGTAAAATTTAGACAAACAGTTTAAAAAGGAGCGATGATGAATGGCAAAGGGCGTTGTCGTTTCGGTAAATGTTGGCAAACCGCAGCCACTGCCGTATAAAAAGAAAGTTGTGCAGAGCGGGATTTTTAAAGCACCGCAGGACGGCCCGGTTTTTTTAGCAAAAATCAATTTTGAGGGCGACGAGCAGGCGGATATCGTCCATCACGGAGGCGAAGACAAGGCGGTCTGTGTCTATATTGCTGACCATTTTCCTGTATGGGAAAAAAAGTTCAACCGCACGTTTGAACCCGGGGCGTTCGGCGAAAATATTACACTTTCCGGGCTGACGGAAGCGGATATACATATCGGGGATGTTTTTCAAATGGGGGAAGCGGTTGTACAAGTGTCCCAGCCGCGTGAACCGTGCTATAAAATTGCGGCAAGATACGAATTGGATCGTTTTCCGGCTGATATCATAGAAACCGGCTATACCGGCTTTTACATGCGCGTCTTGAAAGAAGGCTTTGTCCAAAAAAATGATCGGTTCATTTTGCTGGAAAAAGGGGAAAAGCAGCTTTCCATTTTGTATCTCAATCAAATCAGATATCATGATAAGACGAATTATGCTGCGATGGCGGAAATTTTAAGCGTAGAAGCGCTGGCCGAAGCTTGGCGGAAGCCGTTTCGGAAATTATTGTATCAACAATAAGTGGAGAGGAAAACGATCTGTTGGACATTAAAATTCTTGATGATTTTTCACAGGCAAATTTGGATGAAATGGTAGAAATCTATCAATCTGTCGGCTGGAATAATCATACGAAAGCGATCATTACACAGGTTTTTCAAGCAATGTGACTGCATTGGCGTCGGAGCAGGATTGTCGGTTTTGGCCGGGCACTGTCAGACTGCGTTTTTAATGCTGCCATTTACGATGTCGTCGTACACCGCGATTTTCAAGGCCGCGGCGTCGCAAGGTACATCATGGAATATTTGCTTCGTGAACTGCGCGGTGTTTCCTGCGTCCATTTGATCTCCACCATCGGGAAATGAAGCATTTTACCGAAAATTTGGCTTTAAAAAAATTAAAACCGGTATGGCGCATTATCTTCGTGAAAGCTTGGCGGACGAGTATTTGGAATAACCTTACATGAAAGGGGAGAAAGCACATCCAAATTATGGCCGAAAATAAAGTTTTACACACGGGTCATCCAATCCGCTATACGCATGCCAAAACAGATTCTGATCGGATTTGCTTCATGTTCTCCGGCGACGGGTATACATACGAAAAACCGCTCCTTTACTATGCTACGATGGTGATGTTGGAAAACCGTATCGATGTTGTCCAGATCCATTACGCGTATGAAGCCGATCTGCTGAAAAAGCCGCTTGAGGACGTTACGGAAACGCTTATGGCTGACATTGATACGGTGATCGAAGAAGTGCTCCAAAACGGGGAATATCAAGATAGTGTTTTTCTCGGAAAGTCGCTCGGGACGATTTCCATCGCGAATGCACTGATGAAAAGGCAGGGTTTTTCCGGTTCGAAAATTTTGCTTACACCGCTGTTAAATATTGTACCGGTTTTTGAATCGCTTTTGAAAAGCGGACATGCCGGCCTGCTCGTGATCGGGGATCAGGACCTGCATTTTGATATTGACAAAATTGAACAGCTGCGCCAAACCCGTTTTCAAATCGAAGTGATCCCGAACGGCAACCATTCTTTGGAAATCGGCGAATTTGATACGCCAGCGTCCATTTCTGCTTGGCCAATATAATGGAAAAAATAAAAGAAGCAGTGCATGAAGCATGCATTGCTTCTTGAAGGCGGCTAAATGTACTTTTCTAAAATGATTTTGGCTCTTTCGTCCAAATTGTAGGCAGTTGTTTAAGCGAAAAATATTTTAGGTGTAAGCTCTCGCCGTCTTCCATGGCCAATTCGCCTGTGGCCCCTTCAGCGATCTAAACGCCGATGACATTGTTATTTCATCTCTGTTTGGATACCGGAAATATAATTCTTTTCCGGGCAACAGATCAACAAACCGAAAAGATGCTTTCGCGCAGGCCGGTTTCCTCATACAATGCGCGGGCTTTCCGTTTCTTCAAAACTTTCACCTATTTCCATCGCACCCGCCCGGAAACTCCATTCTTTTGTATCGGAGCGGAACTGGAATAACATCTCGCGCTTTTCGTTCATGACAATGACGGTTGAGCCGGCGAAAATAATTGGTATGCTTACAATAAATTTTCTGGATTCTTTTACATATTCAGCCGTGATTGCCCACTCTTTCTAAAGTTTTTTTACCAACAGTATTTCATCCCGGATCGGTATTCTGTTGTCTGCAATAAGCGGGATCCCCGGCTTTCTTTTTCTTGCCTCTTCACCGGCATTTATAAACAATTGGCCAACCTGTAACCCTTTTTTTGGTAAAACTTCAGCGCATGCAAATTATCATTCGTTGTGATCAGTTTGATTTGCGAACATGATTTTTCTTTTTCCGCTTTTTCAACTTCCTTCAGGAGGGCGGATCCGACTCCTTTGTCTTCCACGATACTGTCCAGTGAGATCATCTCGCATTCGTTTTCTCTTATTATATAAGTAACTAAACCAATCATCTTGTTATCTTCGCTGACTGCGGCAAAACCATCCAGTTTGTCACATTTATATATGCCGCTTGAAATCACCATTTCCGAGCATCCCAATGTTTGGTAAAAAATGCACTTACAACAGCTTCCGGCATATCGCTTTTTGGAATGACATTCATTTTCCCACCCCATTATTTTTATAGCTTTAAGTTATTTTGATATTCCATTTCCCAACCGCTTTGCGGCAGGGGCTTTATCGGCAGCATGGTGCCCAGGAGCGCGATAACTGCACATCCAATAAAAATATAGCATATGGAATCTTACCTGTTGATGATCGCGAAATTTACGAGACTCCTGCGGGATAAGCGAGCAAGAAGAGCCCCCTCGTGCTAAGGTACGAGCGAGGAGGCTAGCGATGCGTGTGAAAAGCGGAAAGTGCGTGAATTTCTCGATCATCAACATTCTTCGATAAAAAAGGACCCCTAAGTCTGTTTACCGATTTTTGGGCCAGCCACGTTAGAGGAAAATTTTCCCGAAGAAATGGTTTTAAGAAGCTTTGTCAGGACCGTTCGAGCAAAATAAAACTCCTGAAACAGTCCTTAGAAGCTTTATAAAGACCATTTGAGTAACATTTCTGCTTAAAAGGGGCTTTTGGGCCGGCACCGGTAATGATGGCGGGAAGGCCGCGCCCGTTCCCGTGGGGTATAAACATCTTCCCATTAAATATTACCGAACTCTCAACAAAATTAAAAATGCCAACTGTATTTTTGCACATTATTTGGTACAATTATTAAAAAATGCGAGATGAATAAACATGGTTAATCAACTTTCATTAAAAGAACACTTAGAGCAGCTAGAAGAAAAATTATTACAGCCGGAAGTCCGGGGATCACGGGAAGAACTAAAAAAATTGCTTGCCGACAATTTTTTCGAGATCGGCAGTTCCGGAAAAATTTTATACAAAAACGAGGAAATCGGGGAAGAGGGAATCGGAAAGGTGGAAATGGTTTTGAGTGATTTTGAAATCCATCCCTTGTCCGAAGAAATTGTACTTGTGACTTACCATATTTTTAATAAAGAAAACGGGCAGCATTCCCTGCGCAGCTCGATATGGAAGCATACAGAAGGCAAGTGGAAGATGCGTTTCCACCAAGGAACGAAGACGGGTGATTCAAACTGACCATCCGAACCGCGGAACACAACATTTATAAGACAATTTCCAAATATGTTTTCGAAAAATAATTGACTATTGGGCAAATTAACTATATAATAGTTTTCAATGATTTCTAAATAATTTTTATTACTTCTTATCAAGAGAGGTGGAGGGAAGGGCCCTTTGAAACCTCGGCAACAGGTTGAAAAACACTGTGCCAATTCCTGCAGACATTTGTCTGAAAGATAAGAATAGTTGAATCGCGTGGATCGCAACTCTTCTTATCTTTCGGTAAGAAGGGTTTTTTAGTGGGATAGGCACAAAAACAAGGAGGTAGCTGTTACTGCAAATCCAAGTAAACATCCCTGTCTATTTGGATTAAGAATCGATAGATAACACAAACATACATATAAGGCATTGCGATAAAACAAGTTTGTGTGAGGTGGAAATCTTGCCATTAAGCGTACAAAACAGCCCATTTAGTAAAGAACAGGCAGAACAATTGAACCGATTGCTGGAAACCTTATCGGATCAGCAAAAATTGTGGTTGAGCGGTTATTTAACTTATCCGCTCGCTGAACAAGCGGCGAATGATACAGGTTCCGTTGCAGTTGCGGAAAAAACAGTGCAGCTTGCTACGAAAGAAGTTACGGTTCTTTACGGTTCAGAGACCGGAAATGCCCAGTCCCTTGCCGAAGAATTTTCCGCTAAGTTGAAAGAAAAACAGTTCAAAGTATCTTTTTCACCGTTGGATGCTGTAAAACCGAGAGATTTAAAGAATGCCAAACACCTGTTGATCATCACAAGCACTCAGGGAGAAGGGGATCCGCCGGACAACGCCTTATCTTTTTATGAATTGATCCACAGCAGAAAAGCCCCGAAACTGGATGGAGTCAAGTTTTCTGTATTGGCACTCGGGGACCAGTCTTATGAATTTTTCTGCAAAACCGGAAAAGATATCGACAAAAAATTGGAAGAGTTGGGCGGAGAACGGTTTTATCCGCGTGTTGATTGCGATGTCGATTATGAGGAATCGGCAGCGGAGTGGTTTGAAGGCGTTACAGGCGTGCTGGAGGCGTCCGAAAGCCTGTATCCAGCAGGCGGAGAGACTGCAGGGGCAGCTCCAAAAGCGCAGGAAACCGCTTTTTCAAAATCCAATCCATTCCATGCGGAAGTACTTGAAAATATCAATTTAAACTGGGAAGGTTCGAATAAAGAGACACATCATCTTGAATTGTCGCTTGAAGGATCAAACTTCACGTTTGAACCTGGGGACAGCATAGGGATCTATCCGGAAAATGAACCGGAACTGGTTGACCGGCTGATCCAAAAGCTGAACTGGAACCCTGAGGAACCGGTCACGATCAATAAAAAAGGCGATGTCCTGCCGATAAGGGAAGCTTTGCTTTACCACTATGAAATTACGAGATTAACAAAACCACTGCTCCAGCAGGCGGGAACGCTTTTCGAAAACAGCGCTTTGGCGACATTGCTCGAAAAGGAAGATGAGGCAAAAGCTTATCTTAACGGCCGTGATCTGGTCGATTTGGTGGAAGATTTCCCGCCGCAAAAAGTGAAACCGGAAGTTTTTGTGAAAATCCTCCGGAAAATGCCGCCGCGGCTTTATTCGATCGCAAGCAGTTATAAAGCGAATCCGGACGAAGTGCATCTTGTGATTGCCTTAGACCGGTTTGAGGCAAACGGAAGGCTGCGTTCGGGCGTCTGCTCCGGGCAAATTGCCGGCCGGGTTAAGCCGGGCGACCGCCTGCCGGTTTACGTCCACCGGAATCCGAATTTCAAACTCCCGGCTGACCAGGATGCGCCAATTATCATGATCGGGCCGGGCACCGGTGTCGCGCCGTTCCGTTCATTCTTGGAGGAAAGGGAAGCGGAAGGCATTACCGGAAGAACATGGCTGTTTTTCGGCGACCAGCATTTTTCGACCGACTTTCTTTATCAGCTCGATTGGCAAAACTGGATGAAAAACGGTGTGCTCGAGCGGATGGACGTTGCTTTTTCCCGCGACCAGGAGGAAAAAGTATATGTCCAGCACCGGATGTTTGAAAAGAGCAAAGATTTTTATGCGTGGCTGGAAGACGGTGCCTATGTTTATGTCTGCGGCGATGAGAAGCATATGGCTCGCGATGTCCATGAAGCTTTGATCGAAATTCTTGAAAAAGAAGGAAATATGACGAGGGAAGAAGCAGAAGGTTATTTAAAAGACATGCGCCAGCAAAAACGTTACCAGCGTGATGTTTATTAACAGAAAGGAGCAGAATAATGTCTGGTAAAAAACTTGATCCGCTTGAAACAATAAAAGAAAACAGCCGATTTTTAAGGGGAACAATTGCGGAGGGACTTAAAGACACTTTAACCGGCGCCATTTCGGATGACGACAATAAATTGCTGAAATTCCACGGCAGCTACCAGCAGGATGACCGCGATGTCCGCAATGAACGGCGCAAAAAGAAACTCGAGCCTGCTTACCAGTTTATGGTGCGGGTACGCATCCCGGGCGGCGTTGCGACACCGGAACAGTGGCTCGTAATGGATGAACTGGCCCATAAATACGGGAATGGAACGTTGAGAATGACTACGCGGCAGACTTTCCAAATGCACGGCATATTAAAAAAGAATTTGAAACAGGCGATCCGGGAAATGAACGAGGCGCTGATGACAACTTTGGCCGCCTGTGGGGATGTCAACCGCAATGTGATGTGCAATCCGAATCCATACCAGTCGGATGTGCATGCAGAAGTGTACGAGTGGGCGAAAAAAACGAGCGACCACTTGCTGCCGAGGACTTCCGCTTATCATGAAATTTGGCTGGAAGATGAAAAAATCATCGACACCAAAGAAAAGAACGATTCCGAACCGCTTTACGGCCCGACGTACCTGCCTCGAAAATTTAAGATCGGTTTTGCAGTGCCGCCTTCCAATGACGTTGATATTTTTTCACAGGATTTAGGGTTTATTGCCATCTTAAATGACGGTAAGCTGGAAGGGTTTAATGTCGCAGTCGGCGGCGGGATGGGGATGACCCACGGGGATCCGAAGACTTATCCGCAGCTTGCGCGTATCATCGGTTTCTGCGCGCCGAACCAGGTCATTGAAGTGGCGGAAAAAGTTGTATCCATCCAGCGCGATTACGGCAACCGCGCAAACCGGAAAAATGCGCGCTTCAAATATACCATTGATGCGCGGGGCCTCGACTGGATCAAAAATGAGTTGAATGAAAGGCTCGGTTGGGATCTCGGCGAAGCTCGCCCGTTCCATTTTGACCATAACGGAGACCGTTACGGCTGGATTAAAGGCGACGGGAAATGGCATCTTACGTTATTTGTCCAAAGCGGAAGGATCAAAGATTTCGACGGTTATCCGCTGATGACGGGACTGCGTGAAATTGCAAAAATCCATCAAGGTGAATTCAGGCTTACGCCGAACCAGAATGTCATCATTTCAAATGTGACAGATGAAATGAAAGGAAAAATAGATGAGCTGGTAGAAAAATACCATTTAACGGACGGCAAGCATTATTCCGCCCTCAGGAGAAATTCGATGTCCTGTGTGGCATTCCCGACTTGTGGCCTGGCCATGGCGGAATCCGAACGATACTTGCCGACACTGCTCGGAAAAATTGAGGAAATCTTGGATGATGCAGGATTGCGCGAAGAAGAAATCGTGATCCGGATGTCCGGATGCCCGAACGGTTGCTCACGTCCGGCACTAGCGGAGATTGCTTTTATCGGGAAAGCCCCGGGAAAATACAATTTGTATTTAGGCGGCAGTTTCACCGGAGACCGGCTCGCATGCCTGTACAGGGAAAACATTGGGGAAGAAGAAATCCTGGCTTCCCTCCGCCCGATCCTGCTGCAATACGCGAAAGAAAGGCAGGAAGGCGAGCATTTCGGCGATTTCGTCATCCGCGCCGGCTATGTCGAAGCCATCCATGACGGCCGCGATTTTCATAAAGCAACAGCATTGAACTGATAAGCATTTTCAAATACTGCGCTGAAGGCTTATGTCCTTGGCGCATTTTTTCGCTTTACAACTCTTATAAAAATGGGACATACTGAGTGGTAGAAGAATAATAAAGGATGAAGGCTCATGCTAAAGACAAACCTGAAAAAATATATCACAAATCATAAGGATTCTATAATTATATTATGTAAACAAGAGTTCGACTACATTGATCGCCATGCCGGTTTTTTCGGTGATATAATGCAGAAGGTGAAGTTTATTGAAAAAGAAAGCACAGCCCGTTTTTTCGATGCCTACATAGAACGGTGCAACAAAGAAACAGATGAAACGATCGCAGTTGAAACCCCGCAGTTTTTAAACGAGCCGGTTGTTTATTTAAAAAAGCATAGGAAAGAGTATCTTTATGTCGAATCTGACTGGTTTGACATTATTGGGATAGACGGCATTTCGCTCGAGCTGGATGATGTGTTCGGCCATTACAATTGCATGCTCGGGCTGAAGATGCAGAAAAAATACGGCGAGGCGATTCAATCGGCATTATCGGAACTGCTTGTGGGGGAAATAGCTGGTGAATTGATGTTTGAAGGAAATGAAGGCATCTGGGATGTGAATTTTGGCCTGAATGATGTGCCGGGTTACGATGAAGAGATGACTTTGATGGATGCCTTTGTAAAAATTTACGAAGTTTTATTTGCGTTAAATGAAAAACTCGAAAAATCGTCTTGACCCTCTCGCTGCGTCACCCTTTATAGTGGTGATCGAAAGGGGCATTAATGATGAGAATTAAATAAGCGGCAAATCTTGCCGGCGTCAGTGTCAGTACGTTGCGCCATTATGACGCGATCGGGCTGTTAAAGCCGGCGGAAATTTCACCGTCCGGCTACTGGCAATATTCCGATGAAAATCTGGAAACCCTGCAGCAAATTTTATTTTTCAAAGAATTGGGCTTCCCTTTGCAAAAGATCAAGGAAATCATCGATAGCCCTTCGTTTAACAGGCTGGAGGCGCTGCAACTGCAGCGGAACATGCTGATCGAAAAACGGAACCGGCTTAACAAGATGATCAACTTGATCGAAAAAAAATCCAATCGGAGAAAGGGGAAATCCAAATGTCCAATGAAGAAAAATTTAAAGGGTTCCGTTTTAAAGGAAATCCGTATGAGCAGGAAGCACGTGAAAAGTGGGGAGATCAGGCGGTGAATAAAGCAAACGCTAATCTTAAAAAGCTTTCCGCTGATGAAAAATCGGATTTAGCGGATGAAATGAACGGCATTTACCGCGAACTCGCCCGCATTCGCCATACCGCGCCGGACTCGACGGAAGCGCAGGACGCCATCCGCAAATGGTACGAATATTTAAACCGCCATTTCGGCCATTATTCTCCGGAGTCTTTTAAAGGGCTTGGCCAAATGTATGTGGATGATGAGCGGTTTACGAAAAACATCGACAAGTTCGGTGAAGGGCTGGCAGCATTTATGGCTGCGGCAATGGCGGTATTTGCGGAAAGAAATAGCTGAAAGAAAAAGGCAGAAGCTTACTGACGGCTTCTGCTTTTTTAGTTTTTTTGTATATTGAAGGATCTTAATCAAAAGAATAAACTTAAAATTATAGTGATTTCAAAAAGGGGATGTTTTCATGTGGCATGAAACAAAGGCGTCAATAATTTTATCCGTTCAATTTCCGATCATTCAAGCAGGTATGGCAGGCGGTGTGACGACGCCAGAACTGGTTGCGGCTGTGTCCAACGCGGGTGCGCTCGGCATGATCGGTGCCGGGTATATGACAGCGGATGCTTTGAAATCGGCGATTCAAGCGGTAAAGGCGGGGACGAATAAGCCTTTCGGGGTAAATTTGTTTGTGCCGGAAATTCCGAAAGTAAAGGATGGAGAACTGCAAAGGGCAAACGAATTGCTTGATCCAGTTCGCGAAAAACTTGGAATGGAAAAGGTTCATATGAAACCGGCTGTGGATGTTTCGGTTTTTTTTGAACAAGTCGAGATCGTCATCCGTTATCAGGTGCCAGTTTGCAGTTTTACATTCGGTATTCCGCCGGAATCTGTTATTAAAAAATTAAAAGCGCGCGGAACCATTTTGATTGGTACGGCCACTACAGTAGAAGAAGCCATTTTAAACGAAAAATCCGGAATGGACCTTGTCGTTGCGCAAGGGAGTGAAGCAGGCGGGCACCGCGGCAGTTTTGAGGGTGATTTCGCACATGCGATGATCGGCACGATGGCGCTTGTCCCTCAGGTTGCAGATGCGGTAAGCATCCCTGTCATTGCAGCGGGTGGTATCATGGACGGCCGCGGAATCCTTTCCTCGCTGATTTTAGGCGCGGAGGCGGTGCAGATGGGAACGGCGTTTTTAACGACGGCGGAAAGCGGTGCACATGCTTTACATAAAAAAGCGGTGTTGTCGGCCACTGAGGATCGGACGGTTGTCACTTCTACTTTCAGCGGCAAGCCGGCACGCGGAATTGAAAATGGATTTATCCGGGAAATGACGGAATATGAAAAAGAATTACCGCCTTATCCGATTCAAAATATACTTACGCAGGAAATCCGAAAAACAGCAGCCAAACAGGGAAACGCAGACTACCTTGCAATGTGGAGCGGTCAAAATCCGCGGCTGAGCCGGGAGCTTCCTGCCGATGAGCTTGTCCACCGGCTGGCCGGGGAGGTAGACGTATTAATTGGCAGAATAAAAGAAAAATAGCGGGGGAGATATGGATGTTTGGATATCAAATTGATGGTGAAGTTTCATTAAAACTTCCTGAATTAAGAGATGCAGAAACCGTATTTAAGCTGACAGATCAGTCAAGGCAGTATCTTCGCAAGTGGCTGCCATGGCTTGATGGAACAACGAGTGTGGAAGATACAAAAAATTTTATCCGGGCTCCACTGAAAGATTATGCAGAAAATAAAGGCATGACCGCGTTTGTTCTATTTAACGGGGAGATTTGCGGTACGGTAAGTTATAATTCAATCGATTGGACAAACAGGGCTGTCCATATCGGCTACTGGTTCGGTGAACCGTATCAGGGGCACGGCATCATGACGAAAGTAGTCAAAGCAATGACGGATTATGCTTTTAAACAATTAAATATGAACCGGGTTGAAATCCGGGCTGCCACTAATAATTCAAAAAGCAGGGCAATTCTCGAAAGGCTTGGATTTAAGGAAGAAGGCATTATCCGGCAGTCCGAATGGCTGTATGACCACTTTGTTGATCACGTAGTATACGGCATGCTGGCATCGGAGTGGAAAACAGGTAAAAAACCTGATATACGTTGAGAAAGACATGCGGGCAAAAAGATGCTAAATCATTTCAAAGATGAAATAACGGGAATTACGCTATTGTAATTTTTATAAAATTGGATATAATTCTTTAAAAAAGTTAAATTCAATGAAAAAGAGAGTATTGATTTGTGAAATTCAAGAGAGCCGGGGATGGTGGAAACCCAGTATGGAGCAAATCATGAAGCGAACTTTGGAAGGGCTTTCCTGAACAGAAGTAGGGAAAGACGGGAAGATTTCCGTTATCACATGAGGAACGGTTTTTATTTTCTTAAAAACAATAAGAGTGGTACCGCGGGTTGAATAAACGCCCGTCTCTTTACAGGATTGGTAGAGAGACAGGCATTTTTTATTTGGAGGGATAAAAGTGAATCATTGTATTTGCCGGGTTATTAAGTAAGGCTTTGGATGTCTTGCTTCAAAAAGAAATGATCGTCAACATGATCGAAAAACCTAAATTTAACCATTTGGGGAATTTCCAGTACAAGATGCAGAAGCTTGGTCTATTGTTACAGAGCTTATGGCTTTTCCGGATGTTATTCATCGTTGGAGGAGTATGATCCGTCGCAAATTGCCAAATATTTGATTGAGCGTGCAAAGGTATTTAATAAGTATTATGCGTCTGTCCGGATTTTGGAAAATCAAAACTTGAGATATTCGAGACTGGCACTTGTTTTATCGGTAAAAATAGTATTAAAAGAAGGCCTGAGATTATTGGAGATAAAGGCGC
>NZ_BKZR01000040.1:0-30256 GCF_008974225.1 Weizmannia acidilactici
AATTTATATAAAAAGTTAGAAAAGTTTTTACGTATTTGCGAAATATTTCACAAAAAAAACAAAAAGAGGTGTTCTGTTTTGTTTTATCGTCAATTCATAACTCCGGGAAAATCGGCTAAAGAATAGAGTAATCATGCCAGCAATGAGGACTAAACTGGCCACTTGAACGGTGAAGTCACGGACCATCAAATTCGTTACGATGAGGAAAGGACATCGTGGTCGCAATGGGCATCAAGCCCTACAATCCATTGGAAGCGTTGTTTAGAAACCTTTTTTATATTTGTGATCGGGGACACGGCAGGCTGCCACTCGCTCGCTGACGCAGTAAGTAAAGGATTTGAAACAGCATTGATTATGGAATCACTGACCCTGAGTGAAATGAATCGGGCAACACGCGGCACGGATGATGAAAGACACCTTGATGGGGTGCTTTTTTTCAGCTTGTGCCGGCCTATGTTAAGCATGAATCATCTTATCAACTTTATCATAAATTTCTTCGTAAGAACAATTGAGAACGATAGCTAATTCTTTGAATAATATATCTTGAATATTGGTTAAAAGTTTGGCGTCGCTTTCATGAAACTTTTTTCCTTTGGCTTCCATTTTGGACTTTCTTCGCAATAAAGTGTTGGCCACTTTAGCAATCTCCATACGGTTTCCGCTATTTACAATTTCATGAAAAACTTGGTTGCGGGTTTGAGGCTTTTCTATCCAATCAATTCCTTTTGATGCAAATGATTGTATGATTTTTTCTGCTTCTGCTTTATTCATTAATTTATCTATAAAAATTTTGTGATTGTCTATAGGGATACTGATCGTCAATCCCTGGCTGTTTTCAATCGGATGCAATACATAATACGTTTTTGTCATGTCTTTGTATGTTTTATCGCAAATATCATCCACCCGGCATATGCCTTGCCCCGAATAGATCACTAAATCGCCAATATGAAACATTTTTAAACTCCTTTTTATAATATGATCAACCTGGTTGACTAAATTTATTTTATCGCTTCATTTGCAAAATTGTCAACCTAGTTGACATCGTAATCCAGCTTTTTTATATTAGGGATTAGCAACTAGATAGGGGGTAGCAGTAATGAATACTGATCTGCAGAACTTAGATCTGCTTGATTTGATCAGTGAGCGCCATGTCCGCCTGAGAAAAATATCGGAGAAGTTGTGGAACGAAAGCAGTGATATTCCGATATCAAATTCAGAGTGGTTTATATTGGCAAGGATCTATCAGACACAGCAGACCACAATTTCATATATTTCAAAGCATGTAGACATTTCCCGCCAAGCTGTCCATAAATTCATCAAACGGCTTGAGGAAAAAAGATTGGTTGAAATCAGCAGTCTGGAAAATAACAAAAAAGAGAAAAGTATTCAGTTAACGAAGCTTGGCCGGGAATGTATAGAAAAAAACGAGTCCTTAAAAAAGGAGCTCGTTCGCAAAATCGCCGAAAAAATCGGATCTGATCAGGTAAAATGGCTTGAAGAAATTTTAAAATTGGATTGGGGGATATAGGTTTTGCAGGCACTGTTAAACACCCACTCAAACGGAGCCCTTAAATCCAGCTGCCATCCGAGCCGTTATCCCAGCCGCCGAAATCATTATCATCCTGCTGTTCGTTTGGATTGGTATCGGCTTGGTCGTAATTGGACTCGCCGTTATCCTGATTCCAATCATTCTCGCTGCTATCGCCAAACCGGCGGCTCAACTCGTCCTGCAGCTGATCGATTTCATCCAGCTGCAATATATTTTGGTCTTCTAATTCGCGCAGCAGTTCATGATCGTCCAGATATTGCAAATATTGAAATTGGTCAAATCCAATTCTGCCTTGCTCCAGCAAATAGGTCAGTAAAGCGCCGGTCGCTAATCCTCCTGCAAAAGTACCGAAACGGCCCATTCCGGTACCCTCCATGCCGCTCCAGCCGCCCATTTCCGGTCTATCCTCATCTCCGTTGTACATATTCCTTCCCGGTTCGTATACTTGAGGCCGGTTCCGCTGTGTCAACGGCTTGATGATTAAAAAATGCACCAGCACGATGATGATAATGATCCCAATTAACCAACTCATTTTATTGAGCCTCCTTAAGGACATTACCCTTCGCTTATGAAATTTTTTTCATCCTTTATCCTAACAACCTTTTAAATGCAATTATAGTCGTACCGGCCGGCGTTATGCAATTTTTATGGTGTTTTTCGAAATGACAAGCCAGGTTGCACACAGCCAATTCAAATAAAGGAATTAGTCCTGGGAAAATGATAAAATATGCAGGAAATTACGGCGAAAATCGGGAAGAAGATGACGTTAGGCTCCCATCCTACCGAAACGAATGAAATGGACGAAATGGAAATCTATTTTTGGTAAGGTAAATTTAAAGAATGGAATGCAAGAAGCCCAAAATGGAATAGATGGAATGGAAAAATTGCTTTTTGGGACGATCCCGGTGGATAATGGAATGGAAACTTCAAAAGATGGAATGCAAAAAGCTTTAAATGGAGCGGATAAAACTATCCGGAGTGCAAAAACGAAAAGGAATTGTTCCAAATGGCAAAATTGCCGTCTTTCTACAAACTGAAAGGAGCAAATAATGATCCAATTTGAAAATGTATCCAAACAATTTCAAGATGGCACGCAAGCCGTGAAGTCTATCAATTTCACGATCAACGCAGGAGAAATTTTTGTCCTGATTGGGCCAAGCGGGAGCGGCAAGACGACCACTTTAAAAATGATAAACCGCTTAATCGAAAAATCCTCCGGAGCCATTTTGATCAACGGAAAAGATATTAGCGATTATGATATCCATGAACTGCGTTGGAATATGGGGTATGTGCTCCAACAAATTGCCCTTTTCCCGCATATGACCATTGAGGAAAATATTGCGGTTGTTCCTGAATTAAAAAACTGGAGGAAAGAGAGAATTAGAGATCGGGTGGATGAACTACTTGAAATGGTCAGATTGGACCCCAAAACCTATAAACATCGAAAGCCAGCCGAGTTATCCGGCGGGCAGCAGCAAAGAATCGGGGTAGCCAGGGCATTGGCGGCTGACCCGGAAATCATTTTAATGGACGAACCTTTCAGCGCGCTCGATCCGATCAGCAGAGAGAAGTTGCAAGATGATATTTTAAAACTGCAAAAAAATATCAGCAAAACGATTGTGTTTGTGACGCACGATATGCAGGAAGCGATGAAACTCGGGGACTGCGTCTGCCTGATGAAAGAAGGAGAAATTGTCCAAATTGGAACCCCCTCTGAAATTCTTGCAAATCCGGCAAGTGATTTTGTTCAGGAGTTTGTGGGGAACCGGAGCCTAAATATCCGTTTGGCTGATTTTGTTGTGCCGACTGAAAATGGCGAATTGCCGGCCAATGTAAAGCCCGTTTCCATCTTTGCTCCGCTGCATGAAGTACTGGAAAATCTATCTGAAGCCGGGCAAATCCCTGTTGAAAAGAACGGCGAAGTGATCGGAAGCATTCATCGCGGGGACTTTCTTCGTCATATGGCTCAATCTTTAAAGGAAGGCGGGCAGGTTCGTGGATAATCTTATGAATGTATTTTTACTTAGAAAATCCCAGCTCCTCGTCGCACTTTGGGAACTTATCCAAATCTCACTCCTTGCGCTTTTTTTTTGCACTGATCATTGCCATCCCTTTAGGCATTTATTTAACCCGGAAAAGAAAGAGTGCAGAAATGATCATCGGTTTTACCGGGGTATTGCAAACGCTCCCGTCGCTGGCATTGCTTGGGCTTTTGATCCCGCTATTCGGTATCGGGACCGTGCCTGCCGTCATTGCGCTGGTCGCTTATGCGCTGCTGCCGCTTTTACGCAATACTTATACAGGCATTAAAGAAGTGGATCCTGCGTTGTTGGAAGCAGCAGAGGCAATGGGCATGAACAGAAGAAAAAAGCTTTTAAAGGTGGAACTTCCGCTGGCAATGCCTGTCATCATGGCAGGGGTGAGAACGGCAGCCGTTTTGATTATCGGAACGGCAACGATTGCTGCGTTGATCGGCGCAGGCGGGTTAGGGGATATTATTCTTTTGGGCATTGACCGGAATGATTATGCTCTGATCCTGATTGGCGCTATCCCTGCGGCATTACTGGCAATTCTGATGGACGTTTTGCTCCGGCAGCTTGAAAAAATTTCATTTAAAGGCGTGCTGGCAGCCGCTTCAACGTATGCTGTTATCATCGTACTCGTGATCGGCTCCACTTTTATCCATCCGGCTTCGCAACAAAAATTGGTGATCGCGGGCAAATTGGGCTCCGAGCCGGAAATATTGATTAGTATGTATAAATTGCTCATTGAAGAAAATACGGACATAAAGGTGGAATTAAAACCCGGGCTGGGCGGGACATCTTTTGTGTACAATGCATTAAAGTCCAAAGATATTGACGTCTATCCAGAATTTTCGGGAACGGCGATTACCGAATTTTTGAAGGAAAAGCCGGCAAGCACCGACAGCAGGGAAGTGTACGAACAGGCGAAAACCGGTATGTTGAAAAAATTTGATATGGTCATGCTTGAACCGATGCAATATAACAATACGTATGCATTAGCCGTTCCGGAAAGTTTTGCGGAAAAATATCATCTCGAAAAGATATCCGATTTAGCAAGCGTCCAGCAGTATATCGAAGCCGGACTTACCCGCGAGTTCACAGACCGGGATGACGGCTATCCGGGTTTATCGAAAAAATACGGGCTTCATTTTAATTCACTTGTCACCATGGAACCTTCTGTCCGGTATACGGCCATTCAAGAAGGCAAGATTAACCTGATGGATGCTTACTCCACGGACGGAGAATTGCGGAAATACCATTTGAAAGTGCTGGAAGATGATAAACATTTCTTCCCTCCGTATCAAGGCGCACCGTTATTGCGGCAAGAAACGGTGGACAAATACCCGGAAATTGTTCCGGCATTGAACAAACTTTCCGGCAAGATTACGGACAGCCAAATGCGGCAAATGAACTACGAAGTCGCCGTCCAGGGAAAAAGTGCGAAGACGGTGGCGAGAAATTTCTTAATGAAAGCGGGATTGATTAAGGGGAAGAGCCGGTAAGGTACCTGGCGGAAATATATGACTTCGCAAATAAATCTGTATTATATATAATATCGTCCTGGCTGCAGTATTGGGAGGGAATCATTTATAAAGCCGCATCGATCGGGGTGATAGAAGGAGATGCAGTTCCTCATTTGTTGATTCCAAGATTGAAAAAGTAAATTTGTAAAATCATATGGATTCAAGGATCTGGAAAAGAATTTGCAGCTTCAGAAAGGTGTAACTGTAGAGCCGGTTTTCGTCATGCAGGAATATCGGATCCAAAAATCATCCCCCTAACAAGCGGGGATGATTTTTTGCAGCTTCAAGAAGGATAAAATCGTTTATTTAAAGCACGTATAAGGGCACAATCATCGGCTGATCAGAGCTTTTCGAGCAGTAAAATCAACCTCTTGGTAATAAGCATTTTTTACCAAAATATTTGGCCCGAGGCATTTTATTGCCGGGCAATGGCAATTAAGGGATTTTGCGATAGGAGATTCAAGCCATTTTTCAAATATATCCGGCAGTCGGTCACGTTGAATGTTGCCAAGGGGCGGTGTATCGCCGAAATCCGTGACAATCACATCACCGGTGAAAATATTGACATTCAGCCGGGATCTGCCGTCCGGATCATTGCGGATGGTGACATTTTTACTTTCATATAACCTTTTTAATAGTGCCAAATCTTCCGGATTGCTGCTGCAAGGATAAAACGGCAGCGTACCGAACAGCATCCATACATCTTCATTTCTTATGTCAAGTAAATGGTGGATGGCATTCCGGATTTCATCCAATGTGAGCACTTCCAGATTTGCAGCGAAATCGCTTGGGTACATCGGGTGAATTTCATGGCGGGTGCATTTCATTTCTTCCACAATTTGAGTGTGGATTTGTTCAATATGAGGTAACGTGCGTTTATTCAGCATCGTTTCGGCTGAAACCATGACGCCCATTTCGGACAATGCCCTGCTGTTTTCCACGATGCGATGAAACATTTTTTCCCCCTGCTGGTAGCTTGGTTTAATTGGCATATGGGCAAATCCGCCATCAATATAGTCCTGGACCGTTCCCCAATTATGAGAGATGTGCAGAACATCGAGGTAAGGGGCAATCTGGACATATTTTTCAAGTTTCATTGTTAAATTGGAATTGATCTGGGTGCGAATGCCTCTTTCGTGGGCATATTGCAGCAAAGGAAGCACATAATTTTCAACGGATTTTACAGACAGCATCGGTTCGCCGCCGGTAATGCTGATGCAGCGCAATGTTTTAATTTCGTCTAAGCGTTTCAATAATAGTTCCAGCGGCAGTGCATCCGGATCCTTTGGCTGCAGCGTATAGCCAACTGCGCAATGTTCACAGCGCATATTGCATAAGGTGGTAGTCGTAAATTCGATATTTGACAGCGTAAGTTTCCCGTATTCCTTAATGTCCAGGTAAGCCTCCCAAGGATCGTATTCAGGCGAAATGCCTTGCACAGTTTCTTCTTTTAACATGATATAACTCCTTTTTCTATTATTTTCCTCTTACATGTCACTTTTGATTATAACATGCTCTCCCACTCACGATTTGGAAACGATCCTTAAAAAGATGATGAGAAGAACGATGATGCCCCAAAAAAATTTTTTCTATACTAAGTCAGCAAGAGGAGATATATATTTGTTAAAAAAGTATGGAACCGGTTAGAGTGGGACGGATTATTGAAAAAGAGTATGTAAAAAATATTTTGACACGACTGAGTTTAAAGGAATTATCACTTATTAAAGATAAAAAGGATCCGGCCCGTTTTGTGTGCAATACAGTCAAGATAAAATATGTATTCTTGATCAGAATTATGTTTGGCTTTAACATTTTCCAGAAGGAGCCCGGAATCTATGCGGCAGAGGTGGGGCAAATGGCCTGCCCGGGATGTATTTTAGCAAATAAAAAACTTCCGGTCCATGATGTTAATGAAATGGAGAGGTCTGCCGCGTTCTGGATTATCAGCCGTTTAATGACGGCCATGTCTTAATCTTACCAAAAACATTATGGGGAAGCAGTGAGCTTGATCAGCCTGTGGCAAAAGCTGTTATGACTCTATTTTGATCACCAAGGCAATAAAAGGGCTTTTTAACCTTGACGGCATCACGATTTGTCAGAACGGCGGTTTAATGAGCTCAAGGTTACCATGGTGGCGGATACGACGTCTTTGATATGCGACGTCTTCGTAATGCCGAGAATCGGAACGGTTCCTTTCGCGATGGCCCATGCCGTTGCAAATTGGGCATGCCCCGCACCATGTTTGCTGCCGATATCTTTCATAACGTCGGTTAATCCTTCCAGCTTTGAAAGCAGTTCGGTATTGAACGCGTCGCCTTTCCTTGTGCCGGCAGGAAAAAGGTTATGGGTATTGTATTTATCGACATTTTCAAATGAATATTCTTTTTTTAATTGACATGAAATGCGTTTCATAATTTACACTATTTATACATTAAAAAATGCAACCGGAAGAATATGCTGTTTGAGATCTATTGGCATTGGGGGTAATGCTGTGATTGATTTTCATAACAGAAGTTTTATCTGTGTGGCCGCAGCAGAATGTCCGGATTTTACAACTGAAACGGTTTTCCATTTCAAACAATATGGCGATATTGTCCATGCAACCTATAATGGGGGGAATATACAATATGGGGAATTGATCGGTATGGTGGATCAGCAGGGGATTCAGCAAGTGATTTTTAATCATGATAATATGGATTTTCAATGTTATTCCGGTACATGTACCTTTACACCAGAAAGGCTTCATGATAAAAGTTATGTATTACATGGCCAGTGGTTCAAGACAGAAGAAGATACTGCCTCCAAAGAATTAACACTTGAAGAATTGCGCTGAACTTCCAAAAAAAATTAAGCGTTTTCGTGCAAGGTGAGAGTATGGCAAATATTCGAGATTTGGCAAAAATGGCCGGTGTATCTGTTACGACGGTTTCCCGTGTACTAAATCATCACCCGTATGTAAGTGAAGAAAAAAAGAAAGCTGTATTAGAGGCAATTAAAGCTACAAATTACCATAAAAACATAAATGCTGTCCATTTAAGCAAAGGAAAAACAAAACTGATCGGTGTCGTTCTCCCGTTTTCTGATCATCCCTATTTTGCGCTGTTGTTGAAAGGAATTGCAAAACAGGCATTGGAAAACAATTATAAGTTGGTTTTATTTCAAACGGATTATATGGAAAGCAGAGAAATGGAAGCATTGCAAATGCTGGAACAAAAGCAGATTGATGCATTGATTATTTGTTCGAGATCATGTGGCTTATCCATAATCAAAGAACATTTGCAATTCGGCCCGATTATACTTTGTGAAAATATGAAAGGCCATCAAATATCATCTACTTTTGTTAACCACTATAAAATTTTCTTTGATGCATTAATGTATTTGTATCAAAAGGGCCATAAAACAATTGGTTACTGCATTGGCAGAAAATCGGGGGCGAACAGCTGGAACCGCGACCGTGCTTATCGTGATTTTCTTAAAAAATACGGGTTGCCGTACTATCCCGAATATGTTTTTGACCAGTGCTTTCATTTTGAAGATGGGGAAAAAGTCATCGATCAAATAAAAAAAAATGGATAAACCGCCATCGGCATTGCTGGTAACAAGCGACCAGGTTGCAGCTGGAATTGTAATTTGCTGCCAAAAACATCAGATTGCCATCCCTGGCGAAATTGCAATCATTGGATTTGATAATGAACCAATTTCCAGGATGATGAATATTACCACTGTGGAAATTCCGCTTGTGGAGATGGGGGAGAACCTTTTCCGTCAGGCTGTGAGCGGGGAGATCTCAAATCACGAGATTTCCGTAAAGCTGATTGAAAGAGGAACTGTTTGAGGTTGTGAGACGAAGGGATATGGGGGGAAAAAAGTGAATGTGCTGGAAGATGCGAAATTATTGATTTTAGAGCTTTATACGGATTTATGCGGTAAAGTCAGTAATCAACAATTAACCCGCCTTGCCGAAGAAATTTTAAACACAAACCATTTATTTTTGGCAGCATCCGGCCGTTCAGATCTAGTAATTCGTGTTTTTGCCAATCAGTTGGTGCATCTGGGAATAAATGTGCATGTTATCGGAGATGTGACGACGCCGGAACCGAAACAGGGGGATTTCATCTTTATCAGTTCGGAATCCGGAGAAACGCAAATGTTTTCAGCATTGGCAGAGCAAGCGAAAAAAAATCACATAAAAATTGCCGTCAGCACTGCTTCCCCTGAATCCGTCCTTGCAAATTTAGCGGATATTTTAATTGTGTTGCCGGGAGAGACGTCAAAAGAAAAAGATAAACGTTACATAAGTGCCATCCACGGGCCCGGCGGATGCTTATTTGAACGCATGAGCTTTTTAATATACGACGCCATGGCCGTATGCTTAAAGAAGAATTTGCAACAAACAAGTACTGCAACACAATGTTAAGAAGTTGTTGAATCGTTCAGAAGGAGAAATGAAAATGCCCCAACAGAGTGTGATATTTTTTGATATAGACGGAACTTTACTGAATCAGGAGAAAAAATTGCCGCATTCCGCCAAAAAAGCCATATATAAAATAAAAGAACAAGGGCATATCGCCGCAATTGCAACGGGACGGGCCCCATTCATGTTTGAGGACTTGCGGAAAGAATTGGGAATTGATACTTTTGTAAGTTATAACGGGCAATATGTCATATTAAACGGAGAAGTGATATTCAAAAATCCGTTAAATCTTCAATCACTTGAACAACTAACGGCACATGCCCTGGATCATCAACATCCGGTCGTGTTTATGGACCATGAAGATATGAAGGCGAATGTGCCTGAACATGCTTATATCAAAGAAAGTATTGAAATGTTAAAGATTAAGCAGTTTCCTAGGTATGACCCGGAATATTACAAAGGGCGCGAACTGTTTCAAATGTTGCTGTTTTGTCCGGAAGGGGAAGAAAAACAATACGAACAGGCCTTTCCTGACTTTGATTTTATCCGGTGGCACCCGCTTTCAGTCGATGTTCTTCCAAAAGGGGGGTCAAAAGCTGCGGGAATAGGTAAAATTGTTGAAAAGCTTGGCTTTCCTGAGGAACGCCTGTATGCATTTGGAGATGGGCTGAATGACATAAAAATGCTTTCTGCAGTAAAAAACAGTATCGCAATGGGAAACGCGGAAGAAAAGGTGAAGGCGGCTGCAAAATTTGTCACGAAATCCGTTGATGAGAAGGGAATCTATTACGGGCTTCAAATGGTTGGGTTGTTGTAATTTTTAAGTTTCCTATAAATTAAAAGTTTAAGAGAACATTTTACCGGGAGTGACACCAAATGAAAATCCCTATTTACCAAATCGATGCATTCACAAATGAGCAATTTAAAGGCAATCCGGCAGCGGTATGCCCGCTTGAAGAATGGATTCCAGATGAGATCATGCAAAAAATTGCCGCAGAAAATAATTTGTCGGAAACGGCATTTTTTGTCCAAAAGGGCCATGAATATGAGTTGAGATGGTTTACGCCGGCAAGGGAAGTGGATTTGTGCGGGCATGCAACATTGGCAACCGCTTTTGTGGTCTTTACCTACCTGGATCCGGCTGCTGCGCAAATCCAATTTCATACGAAAAGCGGGGTGCTGGAGGTGTCAAGAGACGGCAGCCTGCTTTCCATGGTTTTTCCTGCCCTTGAAGGAGAAAAATGCGGCGCACCGAAAGCATTGATCAGGGGACTCGGCAAGGTGCCGAAAGAAGTGTATAAATCAAGAGACTATCTGGCCGTTTTTGAAACAGAGCAGGATATTTTAGGCCTTTCCCCTGATATGGAAGAACTGAAAAAACTGGACAGCTTCGGTGTTATTGTAACGGCAAAAGGCTCTGAGGCAGATTTTGTATCCCGGCTCTTTGCACCAAAAGATGGGATTGATGAGGATCCAGTTACCGGATCCGCCCACTGCACATTGGTACCGTACTGGAAAAAAGTTTTAAAGAAAAACGAGTTCACGGCTTTGCAATTGTCCGAGAGGGGCGGAAAGCTGTATTGTATGGATCTCGGAGACAAAGTGAAAATTTCCGGGAAGGCGGTGCCTTATTTAGAAGGGAATATTTGTATTTCTTATTTCGGAAGCTGAAGCGGCCGGGACCTACTGTTCACCGGCCGCTTCGGACTCTTGCTGTTTTTTTCTAAAATAATGATATTCTTTTTCGAGCTCTGTTAATGTCAGTTTGTAAAGTTGCTCGTCATTTTCCGGATAGGCATCCATCTCAATCAGTCGGTTCATTAAATATCGTTTTTTCTTTTCAATTGCATCCCGAAGCAAATTTTTCATATGAGCAATACCCCCATCCCCGTTTTTCGTGAAGTATTTTTTTCCACAGCGGATGATTTTGAAAAAAGATAAAATCATGATATTTCTGTAATGCTTTTTTTATGCACAATTTGTTGAATAAATAAACAGCATTGCTCAGCAATCCATTCCTTTTCATTATCCAAGGAGGCGACGTGATAAGAATCAAAGAGCGAAATCACTTTTTTGAATCTGGAACGAATATGGGCTGCAATATAGTCTGCATTTTCCGGGGGCACGACATGATCGTCCACTGACTGGAAGAGTAGCGCAGGACAAACGACTTTAGAGAGATTTTGGCGCGTTACCCGCATAACGGTTAGAAGCTCCCGGATGGATGACACCGGCACTTTTTCATATGTGATTTCCTGTACGCCTGCTGCTTTTATATCCGGCGGCCCTTCCTCAATAAACCGTTGTTCTGTAAGACACTTTTCCAGTTCAGGAATGTTTTTGATCGCTGCGTTGATTAACACAATTCCCCTGATATCGAAGTTTTTCTCCGCGAGATTTAAAGTCAGGGTACCGCCCATGGATTGGCCGATGATAAAAATGTCCCTGCAGTGCTGCTTCAAGTATTGGTAGCCCTCTTCAAGGCTTTGGATCCAGTCATTATAGGTGCAGCGTTCCATATCTGTGCAGTGCGTCCCATGTCCTTTTAACCTTGGCGCGTAAACTGTAAACCCTTTAGATGCCATATATTCTCCCAGAAAACGAACACTTTGCGGCGTGCCATTAAACCCGTGCGAAATGAGAATGCCAATTTGATTCCCTTTTAAGAAAAATGATTCTGCTCCCGGTATCACTGGAAACCTCTCAAGCATATAAAAGCTCCTTTCCTTATCGATTCAGTTGCTTTTGGTTAACCAATCAGTGAATTTTAAATGTTATCACAATTTTAAACTGATTATTCCTAGTTGTAAAGTAGGAATAATCAAAAATAAATGGAATGGTAGCGTGCATGATTCTCCTTAAATGATTGATTTTTTCAGTAGTATGAAAATATGCAGGATTCATTTAACACTGTTCTTTAAATAATACTCTTTGAATATCGCTTGACTCAATATGCCGCCCATTGTTTTTGATTCATTAAAAAGCGTAGTTCCCCGGTCCGATCAAAGCAACGCCAGCGCCCAAGATTGCAGACGGTAAATATTAAAATTCAAATGATCAAGCGTAAATCATTCTCCATGAAATCGGAGGAGGGACTTTGCGCTTTTTTACTGAAAAGCATCAAAAAAGCGCTGAAAATGGATTTTGATAAAATCTCCGGACCAGCACGCTTTTTCCGGTCGCCCATTAAAGCAAGCTGATGCTGGTCACTAGTCTTCAGACAAAAGCTTCCTGCCCCGCTTTAAACGATCCCCTGCGTTTCGCTATAGATAACCAGGTTTGCCTTTATTTTAATTAGGAAGAAATATATTGGTTCTGAAAATATTCTTTCGTAACAATACCTATAAAGTGCGTATGATCTAACTTCGTATTATAATCTAAATAAGAAACATTTTCATTTGCGATTAAACTGGATAGAAAGATGGAATGATCAATGGATAAATACCGTCTTGATCCGAATAAAGGATTGGAATTTGGCGTTTACACGCTCGGGGATCATCTTACCAATCCCCATACAGGCGAGCGCATTCCGGCCGTGCAGCGGATTGATGAAATCATTGAGTTCGCAAAACTTGCCGAAGAGGCCGGGGTTGATTTTTTCAGCGTCGGCGAAAGCCATCAGGAATATTTTACGACGCAGGCACACACCGTTGTCTTGGCGGCGATTGCGCAGGCGACGAAAAAAATTAAAATTGGCAGTGCCTCAACGATTATCAGCACACTGGACCCGGTGCGCGTATACGAAGATTTTGCGACGATCGACCTCATTTCAAAAGGGCGCACCGAGATTGTGGCCGGACGGGCGTCAAGGGTCGGCGTGTTTGAACTGCTCGGCTATGACATCCGCGATTATGAAGAATTATTTGAAGAAAAGTTTGAACTGTTGCTGAAGATCAACGAAGAAGAAATCGTCAATTGGAGCGGGCAGTACCGTGCGCCGTTGAAAAATGCAAAAGTGCTGCCGCGCCCGTATCATGGCTGGCTCCCAATATGGCGTGCAGTTGGCGGGTCTCCTGCGAGCGCCATTAAAGCGGGATTTGCAGGCGTTCCGATGTTCATTGCAATGCTCGGCGGACCGGCATCCAGTTTTAAAAGGTCGATTGATGCGTACCGCGAAGCTGCAAGGGAAAGAGGATTTGACCCCGCAACGTTGCCGGTTGCGACGGCCGGATTCTTTTATGCCGCAGAAACGACCCAGCAGGCACTGAAAGAGTATTACCCGCATATTCATGAAGGCATGAAGCTGACGAACGGCCGCGGTTTTCCAAAACAGCTGTTTGCACAAGGGGCGGATACGCGCGATGTGATGAATGTCGGTAGCCCGCAGCAAATTATCGAAAAAATTCTTTACCAGTATGAATTGTTTGGGCACCAGCGTTATATTGCACAAATGGATTTCGGCGGGGTGCCGTTTGATAAAATCAGGAAAAACATTGAAATCATTGCGACGGAAATTTTGCCTGCGGTGAGAAAATACACAGCAAAGAAATAGGGGGGAAACATACATGAAAATTGTTGTACTTTCGGGGTCAAGAGTCGGCTCGAAAACAAGGACGGCGATGAACTATGCTGTAAAAGTGATCCATGAAAAATATCCGGAAGCTGAAGCCACACTGCTTGACTTGGCCGAATACGACGTCCAGTTCAGCGACGGGCGCAACTATATGGAATATGAAGGGGATACGAAATATGTCGCACAGACGGTCATGGGAGCGGATGCCGTCATCATCGGCACACCGATTTTCCAGGCTTCGATCCCGGCGACGCTGAAAAATGTTTTTGATTTGCTGCCGGAAAAAGCGCTCCGCGATAAAGTTGCAAGCATCATCGTAACAGCCGGCTCGCCAAAACATTACTTGATTGCCGAACAGCAGATTAAGCCGATTTTGTCCTATATGAAAGCGCAGATTGTCCAGAGCTATGTTTTCATTGAAGAAAAGGATTTTTACCGGAAAGAAATTGTCAACGATGATATCCTGTTCCGCATCAACCGCCTTGTGGAAGATACCGTGATGCTGACGGAAACGTATGCAAAAATCCGCGAGGCGAAAGAAGCGGCGTACGGATTTTAAGCGGAGAACGGGCTCCGCTGTTTTTTTGCCTGCATCTGCCATCCGGGTTTTCTTGATTCTCCCCGAACAGGAAAGGTAAAATAGTAGATAACTAGAAACGGTACGGATTGGGAGGGGACGAGCTTGTCTTTTTCATTTATCCATACGGCTGATATTCATTTGGACAGCCCATTGGTCGGCCTGGAACAGTACGAGGGGGCGCCGGTTGAAAAAATACGAGGTGCGACGCGGGAAGCGTTTAAAAATTTAGTCGATACGGCGATCAAAAGGCATGTCGATTTTATTGTCATTGCCGGGGATTTGTATGACGGCGACTGGAAAGATTACAATACCGGTTTGTTTTTTACAAGCCAGATGGTCCGCCTGCAAAAAGAAGGGATCCGGGTATTCCTGATCCGTGGCAACCATGATGCGGCCAATATCATGACAAAAGTGCTGAAACTGCCGGATAATGTTTATGAGTTCCCGATAAAAGCGCCTGGTACAGTTACCCTTGACGAGCTTGGCGTTGCGATTCACGGGCAGGGTTTTGCCTCCCGAGCGGTGGGAGAGAATCTCGTTAAACTTTATCCGCCTAAAAAGGAAGGGTATTTTAACATCGGCATTTTACATACGAGTGCAACAGGTCGTGAAGGCCATGAAAATTATGCGCCATGCACGATTGAGGATATGAAAGAGAAGCAGTATGATTATTGGGCGCTCGGCCATATCCATTTGCGTGAACTGCTTCATCCGTATGATCCGGTCATTTTATTCCCGGGAAATATCCAGGGCCGGCATATCCGGGAGACGGGGGAAAAAGGCTGCACGTATGTGGAAGTGAAAGACGGCGCGATTGAAAAGATGGAGCAAATCCCGCTTGATGTGCTGAGATGGGAATTATGCGCGATTGATGCAGGCGGGATGGAGACGGTGGACGAGTTGTTGGATGCGGCCCGCGAAGCGCTTGAAAGAAAATACGAGGAAGCGGACGGCCGCTATTTGGCGGTACGGTTTAAATTTTTTGGCGCAACGAAAATACATAGGGAACTGATTGCGAAAAAAGACCTGGTTTTGAATCAATTGCGGTCGGTTTCGCTTGAGGCCGGATTCGGAGAGATTTGGGTCGAAAAGGTAAAAATCGAAACGGCCGGGCTGAACGATAGCGGGGCCTTTATTTCCGAACAGTCGCCGGTCGGAATGATTCTGAAGTTTATGCGTGAGGCGGCAGAAGATGAAGAAATGTTGCAGTCACTACTCGATGAGTTCCGGGATATCCGGCAGGCGATCCCGCATGAACTGAAAGAAGGGGAAGACGGATTTGACTTTTCCGATCCGGGTTTGATTAAAAAGCGGTTGAAAGATGTGGAAGATTTTATTCTCTATTCCTTAATGGAAACGGGGGTGGGAGCATAATGAGATTTGATTACCTGAATTTGCGTGCGTTCGGTCATTTTACTGATTACGAGCTTTTATTTGATCCGTCGAAAAATTTCCATATTCTCTACGGCCCGAATGAAGCGGGCAAAAGCACAACACTCCGCTCGATCACGCATTTTTTATACGGATTTCCGCAAAAAACGAATGATGCTTTTCTCCACGGCAATTCCAAATTAAGGATTGAAGGGCAGCTGCGCAACTCAAAAGGGGAAGCCGTCCAGTTTATCCGCAGGAAAGGGAGAAAAGATACGGTCCTTGATTTGGACGGCAATCCGATTCCTGAAAAAACAGTAGCCGCCTTTTTGCATGATATACCCGAATCCCAGTTTTTAAATATGTTCGCCCTTGACCATGTCCGGCTCCGCGAAGGCGGGGAAAGCCTTTTGCAAAGCGGCGGCAGCGCCGGGGAAAGTTTTTTCTCGGCCGCATCCGGCATCAATGTGTTGCGCAGCATTCTTGAAAATTTTGAAAAACAGGCCGGCGCACTTTATAAGAAAACGGGTTCCGTCCCTGAACTCAATAAGCTGCTGAAGCGGGAAAAGGAACTCACGAAAAAAATCAACGAACAACAGCTGAAAGTGCGGTCCTGGAATGATTTTGAAGAGCGCTATCGGGAAGCGGAAAAAGAAATCAACACGACCATTGAACGGATGAAAACTTTGCGCAGCAAAAAAGAACAATTGCAGCGGGTCAAATGGATCCTGCCGAAAATTGCGAAGCGTGAGGATCTGAAGCAAAAACTGGCAGCGCTCGGCACGGTTCCGGATTTGCCGGAAGACATTTCCGATGTCCGGATGGCTGCTGAAAATAAATGGAATGCGGCGAAGGCAAGCAAGGAAAAAATTGAGCAGCAGCTGGCTGAAATCGAGGCGGAAATCAAGCAAATTTCCATCCCCGAGAAGATTTTGGAACAGGCCGAAACGATTCATGCGTTGTACCGCGAAGTGCAGGCATATCAAAATCATGAAAAAGCTTTGCCGGAACTGGAGGGAAAAAAGCAGCAGTTGGAAGCCCAGTTGATTTCCGCCATGAAGGAGATTGACCCGGCCCGTGCGGCACTGGAAAATATTGATGATTACCGCCTAACGTCCGTCAAAAAAGAAATGATCCGCGGGCTCTGCAAGGAAAAGCCTTTGCTGGACCAGAAATATGAAACATTACAACGCGAGAGTGAAAAATCGGAAAAAGAATTGGCGCAAAAACTGGAGGAATTGGCTGCCATGCCGGATTTGCCGGGTGCCGGTGAATTGGAAGCCTTGCTGAACCAAGTCAATCGTGCAGGCAACCTGGAAGATGCGCTCAAGGAACTATACGCCGATTGCAGGCAAAAAGAACAGCAAATTGAAGAAGAAATCCGGCTGTTGCCGCTGTGGGACGGCGGGGCGGAAGAACTTGTCAAACTGCCGGTCCCTGTTCTAGCCGAAACGGTCAAGAGATTTGAAAAAGAAGAGGACGGATTGCGCCGGGAGCTTGAATTGGTGCAAAGTAAAATCAGGCAGCTGGAAGAGGAAATTGAAGCATCTGAAGAAAGGATCCGTAAGTTGGATTCGCTTGCTGAGATCCCTTCAGAGGAGAAATTACTGGCGGCCCGGGCAGTACGGGATACGGGCTGGCGGCTGATCCGCGCGAAACTGGAGACCGGGAAATGGAATGAAAGGCTGGAAGAGTATACAAAGGGGAAGCCGATTGAATCGCTTTACGAAACCCATGTCCGCGATGCCGACCGGATTGCCGACACGTTGAGGATGGAAGCGGAAAAAGTCGGGGAAAAGAACAAACTTTTAGCCGATATTGAAAAATGCCGGGAGAAAATAGACGCTTTAAAAGCTGAAAAAAGCCGGCTTGAGGAATCACTGCAAGCATGGAAAGCGGAATGGCACAAGCTTTGGGCGCCGGCGCAGATCACGCCGCTGTCACCCGCAGAAATGCGGGAATGGCTGCAAAAACATGCGCAAATTAAAGGTCTTGTACAGGAATATGAAAAAACGCTCGGAAAGATCCGCGAACTGGAAAATAGCCGCAACCGCAGCCGTAATGCGCTTTCCGCGGTTTTAAAGGCATTTACCGAAGTTTCAGAGTCGCAGCCGCTTGTGGAATTGGTCAGCCTCGCTGAAAAACAGTTGAAACAAATCCGCGGACACGCCTCGAAAAAAGATAGCCTGGAGGCTGCTATCCAAGGCTTAAAAGTAAAAGTGGAAGAGAATGCGGCTGAGAAAACGGATGTAGAGAAAAAACGCGCTGAATGGTTCGGGCAATGGGTGCGTGCCGTCGAAGGAACAGCCATTGCCAAAGATGCACCCCCGACTGTCGCCGAAACCTTGCTCGGCCAGTATGAAACATGTGCGCGGATTTATGACGCGTTCAAGCAGGCCGAAAAAGAACAGTTATCGATCAGTAAACAGATGGAGCTTTTTGAAGAAAAAGTGCAGCATATGTTGCAAGATGCGAATCTGGGTTTTAACGGTGAAAACGCCGGGATGGCTGTGGCCGAAATGTATAGGATTTTACAAAAAGCACAGCAGGACGAAGTGGAGTTGAAAAACTGCAAGCGCCAACTGGACAATTTGCTTCGGCAGAAAAAAGAAGAAGCAGACGCGATGGAAGAAGCTGCCGCTGTTTTGAAAGGTCTTTTCCATCAGGCCGGATGCGGTTCGATTGAAGAATTGAAGCAGATCGAAAAAACATTCCTGAAGAAAAAAGAATATGAAACAGGCATTCAGCAAATTGAAGCGGAAATATTGGATGCCGGCGGAGGGAGATCGCTGCAGGAATTGGTAGATGAAGCAGCCCGGATTGACACAGACCGTATTGACGCAGATCTGGATGAAACGGAACGCGAACTCGAACAGCTTGAGCTTGTCCGTTCCCAAGTCGAGCAGGAATATGGCGCGGTGAAAAAGGAATATGAAAAAAAAATCCAGGGGGCAAATCTTGCAACAGTCGAAGCCGAGCAGGAAAAGGAAAGCATACATGCGAAAATTGCAAGCTTAACAGAACAGTATATCCAGGTGAAACTTGCTTCCGCCCTGTTGCAAAAGGGAATTGAATTTTACCGGAGCCAAAACCAAAATCCGGTTTTAAGGCGTGCGAGTGAAATTTTTGCGCAATTAACGCTGCGTTCTTTTGCTGGCTTGACGGTCGATTATAATGAGCAGGACGAACCGGTATTGATGGGCGTCCGCGAAAACGGCGAAAAAGTGCCGGTTTCCGGGATGAGCGACGGGACGACGGATCAGCTTTATCTCTCGCTCCGCTTGGCCAGTATTGAAAAATTCGCTGCCGAAAATGAACCGCTGCCGTTTATTGTTGATGACATTCTCGTCCATTTCGACGACGAGCGTTCAAAAGAAACACTGAAAGTTTTACTCGAGCTCTCTGCCCATACGCAAATCATTTTCTTTACGCACCATGAGCGTCTTGTCGACATGATGAATGAAATCGCCCCGCAGGAAGCCGTCCAATTTTTGGCACTCCACGGGCGTGAAGCTGTTTTGCATTAATAAAGGGCAGCCCCAAAGTGGTTAGGGCAGCGTTTGTTAAACGACGGGAAAGGGAATTTTAGGTAAAATTTCAATTTTTATAGATTTAAAAGACAGTTCCCGGCCGAGATGGCTATAAGAGGCAGCCTTAAGGACAATTCATGGTAGAAAAGAAGCTAAATTGTTTTTACAGCGTGTCAAAAGGACATATTAAGGCAAAACATTCAGTAAATTGTCTTTTTCATGCTGTCTAAAAGGCATTTTGGGACTAAACTTTGAGATAAAACGGATCTTTACAAACATTTTTTCAAGAGAAAAGGGCCGCCCATGCCCATGTGGCAGCCCCTCCCAGGTTAAGAAACCGTTACCGGATATTTATAAAATCCTTCTCCGGTTTCTTTGCCGAGTTTGCCTTTATCGATATATTCCGTTTTGAACAAGTCTGCCATTTTTTTGTACAGCTCGTTTCCGGTTGCTTCCGCTTTTGCCAGTGTAATGTTGTAAGCGGTCGTGATGCCGACAACATCCAATATCTGAAACGGTCCGAGCGGGGCGCCGGTTGCGACTTTCCATGTCTTATCAATGGTTTCAACATCGGAAACGCCTTTCACCAAAAGCATTTGTGCGGCTTCCAAAAGTGGAACCAGCAAAGAGTTGAGAATATAGCCCGGTTGTTCTTTATACAAAGGCAGTGCCACCATGCCGATTGCTTTTGCAAACTCAATCACATTCTGGAACACTTTTTCATCCGTACCGGGGTGTTTCATAATTTCTGCCGTATTATTTTTCCAAATTTCATTGGCAAAGTGCAGCGCCAAAAATTTTTCCGGGCGGCCGGTCGCTTCCGCAAACTGGCTCGGCAGCAAGGTGGAAGAGTTTGTGGCAAATACGGTTTTTGCCGGCGCCACAGCCCCCAGCTTTTTATAAAAATCCGTCTTGATTTGGACAACTTCCGGAACCGCTTCAATTACAAGATCTGCATCTGCGACAGCGTGTGCCAGATCAGCACTGAACGAAATGCGGTTATAGGCCGCATTCACTTCCTGTTCCGTTGCCCCCAAGTCTTCCCGGTAACGTTCTTTTAATCCTGCAATTCTTTTTTTCGCACGTTCCACTGCCTCATCATTAATATCGTAAACGTTTACATTGAACCCCTTGAAAGCAGTTTGATAAGCAATCTGGCTTCCGAGTACACCACTACCTGCAACCGTGATATTTTGAAAATCCATATCCATTCTCCTCTTTCCAATTTTGTAACCCCTTATAAATGTATCATAGCACTGCAGTATCCGGGCGTCAAAGTTTCCAACCTTACAGTTTGGGTGAAGTGGGGGGCTTCCCGGGTAACAACCCCTTTTACCAGCGGGTTAAATTGACGGGGCTAACCCTCTCGTTTCAAGAGTTTTTATATTAGGCCAGCGCCAATAGTCGTAATCATTCTTTTTTAATATTGATGGCTGCATTATACACGTTCTGCATGGAACGGATATAGCATTGTACAAAGCAAAAAATCAATCAAGGAACAGGGCAGTGTTATAGAGGGATTTTCACTTTTGTTCCGGGCCAATTCCCATGCGGTTTGCTATTCACAAAATCGTAGAAACTTCGCTAGGCGAAAAACTTTACTCTTCTTATACGGGTGTTATAATATGTTTTGCATTCAAAAGAGCGTTTCATAAAAATATTCCACCAATAAGAAGAGAGGTTTCATGGAGATAAAAGCTGTTAAACTGAAACAGAAGTCTGCTTTTTTACTCAATAGATATTTAACCGGTGATTCGATCGAGTATCGGGAAGTCATTGCGATTATTATTCCAATTTTGGTTGACCAGGCGTTTTTGATCTTAATGAGTTTTTTAAACACGGCGATGATCAGCTCAGCCGGGGTCAGTGCTGTCAGTGCCGTCAATATGGTGGATTCGCTGAATATTTTTCTTGTGAACGTATTTATTGCAGTGGCGACAGGGGGCACGGTCATTGTTGCCCAGTACAAAGGCGCCGGCAATAAAGAGATGGTATCAAAAACAGCGACACAGGCGATTTCCGCCGTCACCATTTTTTCCGTGCTGATCGCCGCACTTGTCATTGTGTTTAACACGCCGACTTTAAATTTATTGTTTGGAAAAGCGGAAGCTGATGTTTTCCATAATGCGAAAATCTATTTGATCGGCAGCTGCCTGTCTTATCCTTTTATCGCAATTTTTCAGGCGGTATTGGGCGGATTGCGCGGCGTTGGGGAAACAAAGCCCTGCCTTGGTTTGTCACTGCTTTTGAATTTAACGAACACGGTCCTGAACGTGCTGTTTATTACGATTTTTAAAATGGGCGTCATCGGCCTTGTCATGTCCATTCTGCTCGCAAGGATTTTGGGCATGGTGGCATCCATTGTATATGTAATCAAATACAATGCGTCGGTCCGCTTTAAAATAAAAAATGCCTTGCAACTTGATTTTTCGATATTAAAGAAAGTCATGTTTATCGGCATTCCGTTTGCGGCGGAACAGATCTTTTTTAATGGTGGAAAGCTGTTGACGCAAACATTTATTGTGCAGCTCGGGACGCTGGCACTGACGGAAAATGCGATCGGAAGCTCGATTACACTGCTATTCCAGATCGGCCCGAACGCGTTGAGCATTGCGATCGTAACAATTGTCGGCCAGTGCATGGGGCGGAGAAATATTGGCGATGCGCGGAAATTTACGAAATCGTTTATTGCCCTTTCCTCGCTTCTTTATATAGTGACATCCGCCATTTTATTGCCGTTTTTCCCGGTCATGATGAAACTGTTTAATCCGCCTGATGAGATCATCCCAACGATTTTTGCGATTGTCCTTATTTCAGCGGTTGGACAGCCGCTTTTGTGGCCGCAAAGTTTTATCATGCCGGCGGCGCTCAGGGCGGCGGGAGATTCCACTTTTACTTCGGTTGCCTCACTTTTATCCATGTGGCTGCTGCGGGTTGTGCTCGGCTATATTTTGGGGATAACGTTCGGGCTTGGCATCATCGGCGTCTGGGTGGCGATGATCACCGAATGGGGCGTCCGCGGCCTGATCTTTACCGGGCGTTTCAAAGGCACCAAATGGTATGCGCATAAGCTGGTGTGAGATGATAGGCGTTTCATAAATAAGTCAGATGTGGCTGTCTCTTTGGGGCAGCCTTATTTTTGTTGCTATTCTGGATAATGAAAGAACTGTGTTGGGATATTGAAATCATTAACAATGATGTCACATCACTTTTAAAAGAACCATGCAATACTGTTTTGAAAAATTGTTGGAGTTACAAGCCGGGATACCATACTCCCGGCTCAATGCATGATTGGGGTTCTTTGTTTCTCTTTGACAACTGCATCTTGCGCCACTTTGAGTTTTTTTCTGTATTCCACATAACGGATCCGGCAGCCGGGCCCGATTTCGATGTTTTCGCCGCGGACCGTATCGGCTTCCGTGTTTTCCAGATAAATGTCGTCCCCTTCAATGGCAGCTGCCTGCAGAAGTACGTGTTTTTTATGGAAACGGAGCATGTCGGTTATGCCATTTTGCGTCCGGACCGTGATTTTTTTTCCGCCGATTTCGCCCGCGCGGCTTGGTTTATACCTTAAGGTAATGTTTATTTCTTCAGCATTTAAGAGGCCGCCAATCTGGAACTGGCCTTTCGAAATAAATGTTTCGGCTTCGACGTCTTCCTTTACAGCGAGAAGACCTTTAATTTCTGCTTTGTCCCCGCTGTATTTTCCGCCGACTTCCAGCAACCCGCGCACAATGCTGCTGCGGATTTCTGCGTCGCCTCCGATTTGGCAGGTGCCGAAAATACTTGCTTTATCCGTTCGCAGGGCGCCGTTCATAACCGCTTCTCCAAAAACAGATACACTTTCCGCTTTCGTATCACCGTGCACTTTGCTTTCGCCGCGTATGGAAAAATGCCGGCAGTCGAGGGGATCGGCAATTTCCGCTTCCCCGTTCACCTTCACATTCCCGTACGCCCCGCCGCCGTAAGAACCCGAGCCATTTATGGTCAAATGATTTCTTTCTTCCATGATCTTCACGACTCCTTTTAAATTTTCCTGTATTCTCTCACTGTTGCTGAATCATCTTTTTCAAAACGATGGGTGTATTCCACCAGATCGATCTCACATTTTTTTCCAATCGTAACATTCCGCCCTCGGACCACTTTTGCACGGGTGATTTCCAAATTGATGTCATCCCCTTCGATGCTATCTGCAAAGAGTAACGTAGCAAGGAAGGGCTTGAGCCAGTTTGAAAAGGTTGCATCTTTTTTTACGGTAATGCGCTGTCCGCCGATTTCGCGGATGGAACTGCGCCCGTAAGGTTCAATAAAAATATGTTCGGCATTCAGCTCTCCATCGATTTTAACCGGGCCGCGGACCCGGACTTCTTCTGCTTCACAATTTCCTGCAATACTCGCGCGCCCTTCAAGATTCACTTCAGCAGCTTGTATATTGCCGCCGAATTTCCCGCTTCCTGACACTTGAAGCTTAGCGGCTGCAACATCTTTCAAAACTTTAGCGATGCCTTCAACTGTAATGTTTTCTCCGCTTATGCTGCCTTCGAAGGTCGCTGTGCCGTTGACCTCGACCGTTTGTGAAACAATGTTACCTTTGAACGTGGCGATGCCATTCGATTCCAGTTTTTCACATTTGACATCTCCGTTCACAGTGCTTTTTCCGTTTAACGAAACATCTTGAAAAGATCCGCCATTGGAGGAACCGATACCGTTGATAACAAGATTTCCTTTTTTTAATTCATTCATTTTCTTCGCCACCTTTTACATCAATTTCATTTTCAATTCATCGGCCAGCTGCATGAGATCGACTTTTGCAATGATTTTCGTCTCTTTTTCAAATAGAATATTTTCCGCTTTTTTTAACAAAAAACAGGAGGATACGCCGAATTTCCGGATGAGCCAAATTTGAGAATGATCTACGGAAAAAGACTCTGCGGTATTGTGCAGCAGCTGCAGCAACATTTTCCCTTCTTCAATCGAAATTTCCCCAGAGTGCAAAAGCTTTTCCAGCATATAAATGGCAAGGACATCTTCAAAGGGGAATACCTGATCCTTTGTTTGTGCCTGTTCCAAGAAAAAGTTCAGGACAAATTCAGAAGCAATGCCGTGCTTTAGGATTTCTTCTTTGCTGATCAGTTTTCCGCTGCTCGGTGAAAACATTTCGGCGAGTTCATCCAACGAGAGATTTTCTTTCATCGCCTGGATTTTTTCGATACGTTCCAGGATGCGTTCGCGTGGAAAGAAGGTTTCCTGCCCGGTAAAAGTGGATTTGCGGATAAACCAATCTTCTGGTATCAGGTTCTTTCTTTTCCAGCGGTACAACTGGCCGTAGGAAATCCCGGTCTGTTCAAGCAAATCTTTTTTGGAGATCAAATCTGCATCCATTTTTTCCACTCCTTTTGCTGTTATCAATATAACATAACACTGTTACGTTGTAAACAAAATTTTAAGAGAACATAAATTTAGAAAATTTGATCATAAAGCGGAATGGTTGTGATATAGTTAAATCATCATACATAAAAAGCTAAGGAGAGAAGAACATGATCGCAGGAGAATATAAACAAATGCTCGGGCAGAAATCGGTCATCAGGGAAATTGCAGAATACGGTGCGGTAAGAGCAAAAGAAATCGGTTCTGAAAATGTGTTTGACTACAGCCTCGGCAATCCCTCTGTTCCAGTGCCGCAGGCGTTTACCGACAAACTCGTTGAACTGGCGCAAAGCCCAAACCCTGCGGCCGTTCACGGATATAGCCCAAGCCTTGGGATTGATTCGGTACGCGAAAAAATTGCGGCTTCATTAGAAAGACGTTTTGGGATTGCCTACAGGAGAGAACATATTTTTATGACAACCGGTGCTGCCGGCGCAATTGCCCATGCTTTAAGGGCCGTCACCGTGCCGGGAGACGAAGTGCTTACCTTTGCGCCGCATTTTCCGGAATATGTGCCGTACGTGAATAAAACGGGCGCCGTGTTAAGAGTTGTCCCTGCCGATACGGAAAATTTTCAAATCAATTTTTCGGAATTTAAAAAAATGCTGACGGCAAAAACATCGGCCGTTTTGATCAATACGCCGAATAATCCGTCGGGTGCGGTATACTCCGAAGATACAATCAGGAAACTGGCAGAGATTTTACAGGAAAAAGAGCGGGAATTCGGGCATGAAATTTATCTCATTTCTGATGAACCGTACAGGGAAATTGTTTTTCAAGGCGTGAACGCTCCGTATGTTGCGAAATATCATCCGAATTCGATTACCTGTTATTCTTTCAGCAAGTCGTTATCGCTTCCGGGTGAGCGGATCGGCTATATTGCCGTCAACCCGGCATGCCCGGACGCGGAGCTGATTGTCAACATGTGCGGCCAGATTTCAAGGGGGATCGGACATAATTGCCCGCCATCTATCATCCAGCTTGCCGTTGCTGAAGTCGTGGATATGACGGCGGATTTATCCGTTTACGAGACAAATATGAATATTTTATATGACGCCTTAACGGATATGGGTTTTTCTGTTGTGAAGCCGGGTGGCACGTTTTACATGTTCCCGAAAGCGTTGGAGAAAGACGCCGTGGCATTTTGTAAAAAGGCTTTGGATTACGATTTGCTGCTTGTCCCATCAGACACTTTCGGCTGTCCGGGCTATTTCCGGATCGCCTACTGCATCCCGACGGAAAAAGTACAGCGGTCGTTGGAGGCGTTCCGGAAGTTGGCGGATGCATATAAATAAGGAGTGGAAAAAGGGGCTGTTCAGGTTTGGGGCAGTCCTTTTTCTTCTAAACTTTATAGAGGAGCTGAAGGCTAAAAGTTTGATTCGATTTTCAATCGGATCTGGCGAAAATAAAGGTCATCCATTTCCTTTTCACGGGACACAGTTGTGAGGATCTGCAGGCTGTTATTGGCCCGCGGCGTTTTGACATATGATAGCTCTTCAGCGATCTGGAGCCTTTTTTCTTGTCGCATCAAGAAAGGGTCGGATCCTCGTTCAGGACCCGGGACACAGTCACGGGGGTTACACCCTCCAGCTCGGCAACATTGCGAATACTGGCCATCGTCTAGCGTTCATTACTGGTTTTGATTACTCAGGCGTTGGCAATCCATCTCGAATAAGCGGAAAATTTGCATTATCGGTCCGGAATTGTATAATGGCAATTGTCAAATATGTGACTGGTGGAATTTTTGCTATGTTCATACTTTCACAATGGAGCTGATCTTTTATGCGGGAATCGATTTCAAAAGAAAATATTAGGGAAAGAGTGCGCGACATTGTGTTGAATGATCTCGACGAGGATCCTTCCCAGATACGGGATGACAGCCTGTTTGTGGACGACCTCGGCGCGGATTGGATTGACTTGACTGAAATGGCCGTGGAATTTTCGGATGAATTCGATCTCGATATACAGGAAGAAGATCTCAACAAGCTGGTTTCCATTGAAAAAACGGTGGATTATATTTATGAAAAGATGCAAAAAGGGCGTTGATTTTCCTGTGCTTGTGCTGCAACCTGTGGAGAAAAACAAGCTTCACGGGTTTTGTTTTGCAATAGGGCGGTTTTGTTAAATACTGTTAGCATGCGCCATTTGCAAATCGTCCGTTATCCATTATACTAATACAGGTATACAGAGCGAAACTTTACCATGGCTTGGCTGTGTTAATATACATGATTGATTGAAAGGAGAGATCGGATTGGCCATTATGCAAGGTGAAACTTTGGTGACGGAAATCCGCCAATTGGATCAAAAAGGTTCCGGGCTGGCCGTTGTCTGGCGCGAGAATGAGCTTGGAACCCCGAAAAAGTTAAAATTGACTATTCCGCGGACACTTCCGGGCGAAAAAGTGCGCGTGGCGGTGGACCGGCCGGAAAAAAGGCGGACAAAAGCAATCCCGGAAGAAATTTTGGAAGCCCATCCGGAAAGAATTTTGCCGCCATGCCCGCATTTTGAGCGTTGCGGCGGATGCGTTTGGCAGCACTGGGCATACGAGGGGCAGCTAAAACAGAAAACCGCCCATGTGAAAGAAGCAATTGCCGCGCAGGGCTTTGACCCGGCGCTTGTCCGTGATACGATCAGAATGGACGAGCCATGGCATTACCGCAATAAAATGGAATTTACATTTGCGCCGGACGGTTCGCTCGGACTCCATGAGCAGGGTAACTTCCGGAAAATCATCCCGCTTGAAACCTGCCTGATCGCCGGCAAAGAAATGGTGGAGGGCGCAATGGAAGTGGCCGCCTGGGTGAAAGAGCGGGGCTTAAAAGGCTACGACAAAGATAAGCACGAAGGATTGCTGCGCCATTTGATGGTGCGCCAGTCATTTGCGACAGGCGAAATGATGCTTGCCCTGTTTGCGACGGAAGCGCCGGATGGGGATCTGGAAGAAGCGGCCCGTGATTTATCGGAGCGGATCGGCCGCAAGTTCCCGCAGGTGAAAAGTTTGCTATGGCTTGAAAACACGCAGTGGGCCGACCGCACGCAGGCGGAAAAAACGCATGTCCTGTCCGGCCGCGATTTTATTTACGATGAAATGAGTGGCTACGGCTACCGGCTCTGGTTTGACACGTTCTTCCAAACAAATCCGGTTCAAGCCCAGAAACTCGTAGATCTTGCGATTGAAATGGGTCAGCCGAAGAAAACGGAAAAAATGATCGACCTGTTCTGCGGCGTCGGCACCTTCTCATTGCCGTTTGCCGACCGGGTCGGGGAACTCGCCGGGATTGAAATTGTAGAGACATCGATCGAGTCCGCAAAGCGGAATGCCAAAGACAACGGCATTTCGAATACGTACTTTCTCGCCAAAGATGCGCGCAAAGGCATCGATGAGGTTTTGGAAAGCTTCGGCAAACCGGAACTGCTGCTCCTCGACCCGCCGCGCTCCGGAGCCGGCGGCAAAGTGATGCGGAAAATCGGTCGCGCCAGACCCCAGCGGATCGTCTACGTTTCCTGCAACCCGGACACATTTGCAACGGATATAAAGGAACTCGAACCGTTCGGCTACAAGCTCACCGCCGTGCAGCCGGTGGATCTGTTCCCGCACACGACACACGTTGAGTGCGTTTCGCAGATAGTTTTAAAATTGTAACCCAAAAATAAACATTTCCTTACCAAAATAAACATTTCCGATTGCAGCCCTGATTTTGTGAAAAAATACTTTTCCGATTTTAGGGCTGTTTCATACTCAATCCCTTGTCCTGCCTGGCTTTCCCCCTTTTTTGCTCTTGACCAACTTTCGGAAGACTTTATTTTAAAACCGAAAAAAACGTGAAAAAAATGCGGAAAAACAGGCGAAAAAACGGCCATTTTTGAATCAAAAATCCTTCAAAATAGGGGTTCTGTCGGAAAACTTTATTTTAACTAGAACGGAAGAATACGGGTTGGAGAGGGGGATTTTGAGAAGTTTATTTTTTGGCGTAACATAGTTAGAAAGAAGAATTTAATTATGATTGTAATATTTCATCCATAATGTGGAATAAGAGAGAAAAGAAATATGTAGTGTAGAAAGCAATGAAACCTGTAAAGTGTGTAACTGTTACGAAGTTTTTTCTTGTATTTCTCTGGCTGACCCTCATGTTTTTTCGCCAAGTTCGGCGGAGTCCAACAAAGTAGGGGGAAGAAAAAGAATAGGAGAAAAGAGAACCAGATTCGTAGAGGCATAAAAAAAGAAAGTGATATATACACTTCCTTGAAACTTCAATTTCATTTTCCATTTCCCTTTCTAAACCATGTACAAATCCCAAAAGGCCCGGTTTGTATTTGTCTTAACTGTTTCAAAAGAAGTTCATTATTTCTCCTAAGTCTTTTGCTGGAATTTGACAATCCTGCATCGGCCAAAGGTAAATTTAGACTTCTTCTTTCTTTCTCATTCATTTCGGCTAATCCCCTCTTTTTTCTAAAATTGTTGTGTAGCTGTTAAAATCCATTTCCCCTGGCTAAAAATGTTGGTTCTTATTGTTAAAAAGTTGTTCTTCTGCCAAAAAAAGTTGGAATTTACTTTCATTCATCTGTTTTTTTTCTTCCCCACGGCAGTATTTCTGATATTAAATTGGTACTTGAGGGAAAAAAGAAGGTGCCCTGCTGTTATTTACCTATTTTCCAATGTTAAAAAGATGGTTTCTGTTGTAAAAAGGTTAGTTTCGAAAGAAGGAAGGAGTAACAGGGATAATCCGCATATGTAGCGAGATTCTTAATCCTCCAATTCAAATTCCCAATCCTCGGTACAATCATCTTGTAGTAAATCTTGGATGATTCTTTCAGTATCAAATTGGTCTCTTTTCGTTTTTAGATATTCAAACTCCTCTTTTGGTATCAAATAATGATCCGGGTTAACATCACTTTGTTTGCCAGATAGTAATCCTTGCTTAACCCATCTTATAACTGTTTCTTGGGTAACTCCGTAGTAATCAGCAACTATTTGTGTATTAACAAACTCTACATTGTTAATTGTTTGATTTTTTCTGCTGAAGTTCTGCATTTTAGCCCTTCCCTTTCTTTGAGAATTTGTATAGTTATTATTGGTTTTAAAATGATTATGGCACTACGTTGAGGAATAATGCAATAAAGTTTGAAATATATAATCAAAATAAATGGAAAATATGGATTTAAATATTTGGTTTCATTGTAGGTGGAAATAGGAAGTCATCAAACACTATCTCAATATTTTTTCTGGGGTGATCCGGATAGATTGGTTCTTCTTATGTTCAGATAAAACTAATTTGATGTGATAGATAGAAATACGCATCTTTTTAATTGTGCTATTATTAAAAA
>NZ_BKZR01000041.1:0-28443 GCF_008974225.1 Weizmannia acidilactici
TTTAAGGCCTGTCCGGCTCTCCGATTGCGCTGACAATTATATTTTAACAAACATATGTTCTTATTCCAAGTAATTTTTTTATTTTTTGGAGATGCTACATTTTATTGTTGACGGCCGCAAAATTCATTCGGCCTGCCCGGGGGCCACGCCCGTCCCTCTTTGCGGCCATCAACATGATGCGCATTTTTTTACGACTCCAACTCCCGGATCACGTTTGCCATTTCAATTGCGCTCACTGCAGCATCCCAGCCTTTGTTCCCTGCTTTCGTGCCGGCCCGCTCAATGGCCTGCTCAATGGTATCGGTCGTCAAGATCCCGAAAATGACAGGGGTTTCAGTGTCCATGCTTGCCCGGGCTACGCCTTTTGCCACCTCCGCGCTCACATATTCAAAATGGGGGGTCGATCCCCGGATCACCGTTCCAAGTGCCAAAACGGCGTTGTATTTTTTCGCCGCCGCCATTTTTTTGGCGATGAGCGGGATTTCAAATGCGCCCGGCACCCAGGCAACATCGATGTCTTCTTCGTCCACGCCGTGCCGGTGCAAAGCATCTTTTGCGCCGCTTAACAACCTGCCTGTAATCAATTCATTGAAACGTGAAATAGCGATCCCGATTTTTAAACCTGTGCCAACAAGATTTCCCTCATAAACTTTTCCCATCTTCATTTCCTCCTATATGTGCAGCAAATGCCCCATTTTTTCCGCTTTCGTCCGCAAATAGGCTTCATTTTCTTTTACAGGTGCCGTTTCGGCCGGTACCCTTTCAACAATTTGAATGCCGTAACGCTTAAGGCAGTCGATTTTATCGGGATTGTTCGTTAAAAGGCGGACCTTTGATATGCCGATATCTCTTAAAATTTGGGCGCTTATGCTGTAGTCGCGCATATCTGCCGGAAACCCGAGCCGATGGTTGGCTTCTACCGTATCAAGACCCTGTTCCTGCAGCTTGTAGGCTTTTAATTTATTGATCAGGCCGATCCCCCGGCCTTCCTGTCTCATATAAACAAGGACACCGCGGCCTTCTTTTTCAATCCGGGATAAGCTTTGGGCAAGCTGCGGGCCGCAATCGCAGCGGTATGACCCGAAACAATCGCCGGTTAAACATTCGGAATGGACTCTTGCCAAAACCGGCTTTTCACCGCTGACTTCCCCTTTAACGAGCGCCACATGTTCTTTTCCTGTCAACAAATCTTTGTAGCCGATCGCCCGAAACGTCCCGAAACGCGTCGGAAGCGTAATTTCCACTTCTTTTCGGATCAGCTTCTCATGTTTTTTCCTGTATTCTATTAACGATTCGATCGTAATCAGTTTTACATCCAGTTTTTTTGCAACTTCCATCAGCTGCGGGAGCCGGGCCATCGTTCCATCTTCATTCATAATTTCGCAAATGACACCAACCGGTTTCATGCCTGCCAGTTTCGCCAGGTCGACTGCCGCTTCTGTATGCCCGGCCCGTTCCAGCACCCCGCCTTTTTTGGCCACCAAAGGGAAAATATGGCCCGGCCGGTGAAAATCTTCTGCCATTGCCCCATCTTTCACCAATTCCCTGATCGTTTTGGCACGTTCAAAAGCGCTGATGCCGGTGCGGGTGGAAGCATGGTCTATGCTGACGGTAAATGCAGTTCTATGGGCATCGGTATTTTCCGCCGTCATCGGTTTCAAACCGAGCTGCCGCGCTTTTTCCGCTGTAATCGGCACACAAATTAACCCGCGGCCCGCTTTTGCCATCAAATTGATCATCTCCGGGGTTGCTTTCTCAGCAAGACCGATAAAATCCCCTTCGTTTTCCCTGTTTTCATCATCAACTGTAATCACGAGTTTCCCGGACTTTAAATCTTCCACTGCTTCTTCAATCGTATGAAACAAATTTTATCACCCCTTTGAATGATTAAATAAACCCATTCTCCTTGAGCAGCGCTGCCATATCTTTCTTTTTTTCCGGATGTTCCCATTTCCGGTACAGTTCCGCCATATATTTGGCTAAAATATCACACTCGATATTCACAGCATCACCTATGTTTTTTTCCATTAAAATCGTATGCTGCTGCGTATGCGGCACTAAAGAAACCGTCATTTCCCCGTCCTCTATCCGAAAAACAGTGAGGGACGTGCCATCGACTGCAACAGAGCCTTTCGGGACAAGATACGCCAAAAGGGAGGGGGATACAGAAATGCTGATATAGACGGCATTTTCCTCTCTTTTCTTCGAACAGATGGCGCCCGTTCCATCCACATGCCCCGTTACAAAATGGCCGCCGAATCTTCCGTTTGCGCCCATTGCCCTTTCAAGATTGACTTTGCTTCCGGTCTTCAGCATGGACAGCGTCGTGCTGTGAAAAGTTTCAGGCATGACATCGGCCGTAAATTCATTTTGCGTATAGGACGTAACCGTTAAACAGACGCCGTTTACCGCAATGCTGTCTCCTGCCCGTACGTCCCGTAAAACGTCCGAAGCTTGGACCGTGAGCTGAAGGGAATGCGGCCCTTTGCGCATATTTTTAAGGAAGCCGATTTCCTCAATGATCCCCGTAAACATTTCCCGGCCCTTCCTTTCTAAATGCAGCCGTAATTTTCAGATCAGGCCCGATCTGTTCTACTTTTTCAAAAACAAGCGGAAAAGTCTCATCCATCTTTTCGATTCCGCGCCCGCCAAAAGGAGAGGGGGCCATATTTCCGCCAATCACTTTTGGGGCGATATAAAGGACGAGCTGCTGGACGGCTTTTTCCCGTAAAAACGAACCATTGACTTCGGCGCCGCCCTCAACAAGCAAAGTCAGAATGCCCTTTTTCCCCAATTCCAGCAAAACCTCCCGGATAGAGAGGGTATCATGGGGCTGCCGGATGACTTCAACGCCCATTTGTTTAAGCGACATTTCTTTGTCAATTGGCGCTTCTTTTCCGCAAAAAATGACGGATGGAGCATCCTTGTTAATCACCGCTGCTTCCGGCAGTATGCGTAAATGGGTGTCTAATACAATGCGAATAGGATTTTTCCCTGATTTGGGCAAACGTGAGGTAAGAAGGGGGTTGTCATGAAGAACGGTTTGAATGCCGACGAGAATGGCATCATGCCTGCTTCTTAACTGGTGAACATCCATTCTTGCCTGTTCACTTGTAATCCATTTGCTGTCATGGGTTTCGGTTGCAATTTTTCCGTCTGCCGACATGGCGGTTTTGATGGTGACAAACGGCATTTTCGTTTCAATAAAGTGGTAAAACGGCCTGTATAATGTTTCGGCCTGCTCCCGGCAGATCCCGGTTTCAACTTCGATTCCCGCCTGTTTCAGCTTTTCAATTCCTTTTCCTGCCACAAGCGGGTTCGGATCCCGGGCAGCCACATAGACTTTTTTGATTCCTTTTTCAATTAAAAAGTCGGCGCATGGGGGCGTCTTCCCGTAATGGGAACAAGGCTCCAATGTCACATATACTTCCGCGCCTTGTGCAAGTACACCGGCCTGTTCCACAGCCAGTCTTTCAGCATGCTTTTCCCCGGCTTTCAAATGGGCGGCCATGCCGGCAATTCTGCCGTTTTTCACCACGACACTGCCCACCGGTGGATTCGGGGAAGTCTGGCCAGAGACGCTTTCAGCCAAACGAAGCGCCAGTTGCATATATTCTTCTTTTCGCAATCCACATTTCCTCCTGTTTAAAATTCCGCCAAAGAACCGAACCATAAAAGCAAAAAACCCGCACGGAGGTTGTGCGGGGCAAAACGGCATGATGAAATACACGTTCCATTCAAATTGTTAACGCGTCATCCTTCTCCCATCCAGACTGTCACTGTCGGCTTTGGAATTTCACCAAATCCACCATATTCCGGGAATATGGGTCACGGGCTTTGAGGGAACCCTCATCACCGCCGGTCGGGAATTGCACCCTGCCCCGAAGGAAAAATTATTCGACTGTTAACAATTTTAACATATTGTTTGGATTTTTTCAGTTCATGATTGAAATTTAGTTCATAAGTCCTATTATACATTGAACCTGAAGTGCATAATATCGCCGTCCTGAACAACGTAATCTTTTCCTTCCAGGCGTACTTTTCCGGCTTCTCTGGCTGCGGCAATGCTGCCATACTGGATCAAATCCTCATACGACACCGTTTCCGCACGGATAAAGCCTTTTTCAAAATCGGAATGGATGATGCCGGCGCATTGCGGAGCTTTCATGCCTTTTTTGAATGTCCAAGCCCGTACTTCCGGTTCGCCGGCCGTAAAATAAGTGGCAAGCCCGAGCAGACTGTAGGCGGCTTTGATCAGCTGGTCCAGCCCCGATTCCTTGATGCCGAGTTCGGCTAAAAACATCTTTTTCTCGTCATCTTCCAGTTCGGCAATTTCTTCTTCAATCCGTGCACAAACCACGATGACTTCCGCGCCTTCATTTTTTGCATAATCGTGTACCTGCTGGACATACGGGTTGCCGGAAGGATCCTGGATATCCCCTTCACCGACATTGGCGACATAAAGGACAGGTTTGCTCGTTAAAAGCTGGAACCCTTTTAAGATTTTTTGCTGGTCTTCTGTCAGTTCGACAGATCTAGCCGGTTTTTCCGCTTCAAACGCTTCTTTTAATTTGGCGAGCACTTCGTATTCCGCAACGGCATCTTTATCTTTTTGTCTGGCAATTTTTTCGACGCGGCCGATCCGTTTGTCCACCGTTTCGAGATCGGCAAGGATGAGTTCGAGGTTGATCGTTTCGATATCACTGATCGGATCAACTTTTCCGGCTACATGCGTAATGTTTTCGTCTTCAAAACAGCGCACAACGTGGCAGATCGCATCCACCTGCCGGATATGGGACAGGAATTTGTTCCCGAGGCCTTCGCCTTTGCTTGCGCCTTTTACTATCCCGGCAATATCAGTAAATTCAAAAGTTGTCGGGATGGTTTTTTTCGGATGGTACAGTTCCGTTAGTTTATCGAGCCGTTCATCCGGCACTTCGACCATGCCGACATTCGGGTCAATCGTGCAAAACGGATAGTTTGCGGATTCGGCTCCGGCTTTTGTAATTGCATTAAACAAAGTGGATTTCCCGACATTCGGCAATCCGACAATTCCGGCTGTTAACGCCATATATGGTCAACTCCTTAAAAACTTGTTCAATTCCCATCAAACCGCAGCGGCACAATGGTTGCCGACTTTTCCAACCCATTATAGGAATTTATCCAAAAAAAGGTTAGGATTCTTCGTGCTTGACAAGGACTTTTTTCATCTTGCGGGTGAATTCTCTTCTCGGGAGGAGCACGCTGTGGCCGCATCCTTCGCATTTAATACGAATATCGGCCCCCATCCGGACGATCTTCCAGCGATTTGTGCCGCATGGATGCTGCTTTTTCATTTCGACAATATCATATAGCCCGAAATTTTTATCTTCCATGTTCATCCCCCTTTAGAAATTGGCTGTTTAACGCCTGTTCTTCCTCAGTGCGGGAATAGGTGATCATTTTCGGATAGGGCGCATGGATATGGTTTTCATCCAATGCCTTTTTTATTTCTTTCTTTAAAACCCTCGCAATATACCAGTGCTCCATCGGGATGGTCTCCGCCACAACCCTTAGTGTCACATCCGTTGTGCCAAGCTGCTGGACGCCCAAAAGTTCCGGTTCGGAAACGATCTCTTCATACTGCCCGGCAAATGACGAAAGCAGCTCCTGTATGACCGCTTCCGCCTTGTCAATATTCTCTTCGTAAGGGATATGGACATCAACAACGGCAACGCTGTTATGGATGGAGTAGTTGGTCACTTCGGAAATATTTCCGTTCGGAATAATGTATAATTCACCGGTCCAGTTTTTGATTTTTGTTGTCCTGAGCCCGATTTCTTCCACTACCCCTTGGAATTTTCCGATTTGCACCGTATCCCCAACCGAAAACTGGTCTTCGAAAATAATAAAGAAACCGGAAATAATATCTTTTACAAGGCTCTGCGCCCCGAAACCGACAGCCAAACCGACAATTCCGGCGCCGGCCAGGAGCCCTTGGACGTTGATGCCCAACAACGACAAAACCGTTACAATCGCAATGAACCCGACGAGGTATGTCAAGGTATTTTCCATCAGCCTTAATAATGTTGCTTCTCGCCGTTCCGTAAAACGGAGAGGAGCTTTTGCACGGACTTCAAAAACTTTGCGGATCGCTTTTTTCCCGAATTTTATAATCAGCGATGCAACAAGAAGCACCAGCACAATTTTTAAGGCCGTTTCCCCGATCTTCACCCATGTATCTTCATTCAACCATTTGGCTTCGAGATGTTTGAGATAAGCCTCAAAATGACGCATAGTACACCAACCTTCATTTTCTTTCATCGTTATTGTAACAAAAAATCAACCTATACTCGAGAACCGGCTCCGCTTTTTCAAAAATTACCTTCTTATTAGCGGCCCGAATCAAGTGTAAAACTGCGGGTTGCGGATATCAAGAAAGATATATGTATAGATTTTTTGTTTTTTCCGTATACTGATACTATTACAATGAGGGAGTGGCTGATATGAATCGTAAAATTAGGCAGTTTGAATTAAGCGGCAACAGCGTGAAGGTTTTTCACGATGACATAATGGCAAAAGAAATCATTTCCAATCAGATTTTATCAGCGCTTCCGAAAAGCACCGGCCGTGATTTCGTGATCGTATGTATCGGCACCGACCGTTCCACGGGAGATTCGCTCGGTCCTTTGACGGGCACTTTTCTGAAAGAAAAAGTGATGAAATGTTTTAAAGTATATGGGACGCTGGACAACCCGATCCATGCTTTAAACCTTGAAGAAAAAATTGAAATGATTTACGAAAAACATCGCTACCCCTTTGTGATTGCGGTGGATGCCTGCCTCGGAAAAATGAAGAGCGTCGGCATGATCCAAATCAGCGACGGCCCCGTTAAACCGGGGGCGGGGGTAAAAAAAGACTTGCCTCCGGTCGGCGACATCCATATTACCGGCATTGTGAACATCAGCGGTTTTATGGAATTTACCGTCCTGCAAAACACCCGTTTAAACCTGGTGTTGAAAATGGCGAAACTTATCGCTGCAGGGATCAGCCGCGCAAATCTTCACCTTCAATACCAAAATTCCATGATTTCTTTGAAACACAGCCAACCGAAGAAAAAGCTGATTTAAATGTTTCACGCCGCAATCGTATGGTAAATATGAAGCAAAGCAATGAAAACGGCGACAACGAAAATGCCCGGCAGAAAATTGGCTACTCTGAATTTGGCGAGCCCCGCGATATTTAAACCGATGGCAAAAATCATAATCCCGCCGGTTGCCGTCATTTCGGTAATAAATGCATTTAACACCGATGAGGGGATCAGGTGGTTGATCTGCTTCGCAAATAAAGCAATGGCCCCTTCATACAATACAACAGGCACGGCGGAAAAAATAACGCCGAAACCGAGGGTAGATGACAGGATCAGCGCTGTAAAGCCGTCCAATACGGATTTTGTATATAACACGGTATTGTCGCCCCTGATCCCGCTGTCGAGCGCGCCGAGGATTGCCATGGCGCCAATGACAAATACGAGCGTTGCCGTGATGAAAGCTTCGGCAACACTGCCTTGGCCATTTCCTCCAAACTTTCTTTCCAGCCAGGCACCGAGGGCGTTCAAGTACTCTTCCAGTCGTAGCAATTCCCCAATCACTGCGCCAAACACGAGGCTCAGGATGACAATAATATATTGTTCACTTTTTAACCCCATCTCGAGCCCCAACACCATCACAGCAAGCCCGATCGCATGCATGACGGTTCCTTTGATGCGGTCCGGAATACGGTTCAGTAGCCTCCCGATAAATGAGCCTGCGATAATGCTGAGCCCGTTGATAATCGTTCCAAGCAGTACCATTTCTTCACCCGTTTTGCTATTGGATGCCTTACGATTCGTGGTCAAAACTGGCATCCAGTATTTGTAAAATTCTTTCTAAATCCTCATTGGACATAAATTCAATTTCAATTTTTCCTTTTTTCTTCGTCCGTTTTATATGGACAGTTGTACCGAATTTTTCGCGGAGGATTGTTTCATGTTCCTGGATAAAAATATCTTTCACCGATTTTTCTTTTTTTGTTCCACGTGAAACATTTTGATTGAGCTGCTGGACGAGCTTTTCCAACTGGCGGACGCTCAACCCTTCCTCAATGACTTTTTCCGCAAGTTCTTCCATTTTTTCTTTTTTGCTCAGACCGAGCAACGTACGGCCGTGCCCCATCGAAAGTTTCCCGCTCGACATCGCTTCCTGGATGCTTACCGGCAGGGACAAAATCCGGAGGTGGTTGGCAATATAAGGCCGGCTTTTTCCGAGCCGCTTTGCCAGTTCTTCCTGTGTCACATTTAATTTTTCCAATAAAAACTGGTAAGCATTTGCTTCTTCAATCGGCGTTAAGTCTTCCCGCTGCAAGTTTTCCAAAACGGCAAACTCCATCATCTGCTGATCGGATAAATCGCGGACCACAACCGGCACAGTGGCCAGTTTCGCTTCTTTTGCCGCCCTGTACCTCCGCTCGCCGACGATGATTTCATAACCTTTGATGCTTTTTCGGACAATGAGCGGCTGCAAAATTCCGTGCTGGAGAATGGACTCTTTTAATTCATTGAGCGCTTCCGGTTCGAAAATTTTACGCGGCTGATAAGGATTCGGGCGCAGCTCTTTGATTTTGACTTCCTGCACGGCATCCTCTTTATCGACGTCCATATTGGCAAACAACGCATTAATGCCTTTTCCAAGTCCTTTAGCCATTTGCCGCCACTTCCTTTGCTAAGTCTAAATATACTTCCGCGCCGCGGGATTTCGGATCATAAAGAATGATCGGCTGCCCGTGGCTCGGTGCTTCGCTTAATCGTACATTGCGGGGGATGATCGTCCGGTACACTTTATCCCTGAAATATTTTTTCACCTCTTCAATCACCTGGAGCCCCAAATTCGTGCGCGCATCCAGCATAGTCAACAAAACCCCGTCAATCATCAAATCGTGGTTTAAATGTTTTTGCACGAGCCGGACAGTGCTTAATAACTGGCTTAAACCTTCCAAAGCGTAATACTCGCATTGGACCGGGATAATCACCGCATCGGAAGCGGTCAGGGCATTTAAAGTCAAAATGCCGAGCGAAGGGGGGCAGTCAATAATGATATAATCATAGTCATCTTTAATAGATGCAATGGCCCGCTTCAAGCGGACTTCCCTTGAAATGGTCGGGACAAGCTCGATTTCCGCTCCCGCCAATTGAATCGTGGCAGGGACGGAATACAGCCCTTCCACTGTTGTCGCCCGGATGACTTCCTTTATGTCCACATCGTCCACTAACACGTCATAAATACACTGCTGGACCTCGCCTTTATCAATCCCGGTCCCACTGGTTGCATTCCCCTGGGGGTCGGTATCGACAAGCAAAACCTTTTTCCCGATATATGCTAAGCAGGCACCCAAGTTGACAGAGGTGGTTGTTTTTCCAACACCTCCCTTTTGATTAGCGATAGAAATCACTTTTCCCACGGTTGCCACCTACCTTTTTTCCTCACGCTAAAATAAATGGACAAAAAACCATGCGCCGGTTTCCATTGCAATATATAAACATACACCGCGCTATGGCAGACACATAATCTTATTGTATCAAAGTTTGCAAGATTCGTTTACAGAAAGTCGAAAAAAAAGAAACCTGTAACCCAAGTTTCTTTCATTATGATTTTGCCTTTTTCGGGATCCGGATCGTGATTTGGTAGTAATCTTCAAATTCTTCTTCCTTTGAATCCAGTTTGATCCCGGAATCAGTGACCATTGATACGGATTGTCGGATCGTATTGACGGCAATCCGCATGTCTTTGCTGAAAACCTGCCTGCGCGGCCTTGCTTTTTTTTCCGGTTTATTCATTAAACGGGCCACATAATCTTCCGTTTGTTTCACATTTAAATTTTTGGCAAGTATTTCGTTGAGGACACGGACCTGCTTTTCAGGTTCTTTTAAAGGAATTAAAGCACGTGCATGGCGTTCCGTGATCTGTTTTTGCAGCAGGGCATCCTGCACTTCCCGGGGCAGTTTCAGAAGGCGCAGTTTATTTGCAACCGTAGATTGTCCTTTTCCGAGGCGCTGTGCCAATGCTTCCTGGGTCAAATGGTGAAGTTCGAGCAGCTTTCCGTAAGCCATCGCCTCTTCAATCGGCGTCAGCTCTTCCCGCTGCAGGTTTTCAATTAAGGCGACAGAGGCCGTTTCCGTGTCACTCAAATTTTTTATGATGGCAGGCACCGTATCCCAACCTAATTTCTGGACAGCCCTGAATCGTCTTTCCCCAGCGATGATCTCGTACTCGCCCGCCTCGTATTCACGGACAACGATTGGCTGGATAATGCCGTGGGTTTGGATCGTCCTAGCCAATTCGTCGATTTTCTCCTCATTAAAAATGGTTCTTGGCTGAAACCGGTTTGGAATGATATGGGAAACGGAAATATTCTTTATCTCTTCATTTTCGTTCTCTGCTTCCAATTCCTCCCCGATTTCTTCCTCCACCCCAAAAAAACGAGAGAAAGGATGCTTCATTCACTGTACACCACCTTATAGATTCTCCCTAACTATTTATTCTCTATTATAAGACAAGTTCCTGCTAAACTCCCTGCGATTTTTCGAACAACCTCTTAAGTATATAAGAAGAATCCGCCCGTTTTGTGGCGGGGCATGGAAACTTCCGGCGAAAGTACTGCCCGGTTATTCAAGCGGTATTTTCGCCGGTGTGCCCGGTTTACGCGGATATTTTTTAGGCGTTGCTTTGATTTTTTTCACGACAATGATATTTCTTTCGCTTTCCTCGACCGGCAAAATAAAGGAGTAAATATTTTCCGTTTTCCCGCCCAATATTTGAATTGCTTTTTCCGCTTTTTCCAATTCCTCTCTAGCATGCAGGGCTTTCATGGCAATGAACCGACCGCCGTTCTTAACAAGCGGCAGGCAGAGTTCTGAAAGGACGGACATTCTTGCCACTGCCCTCGCCGTAACAATATCATATTTTTCACGGTGTTCCGGCTTTTTCGCAAACGTTTCAGCCCGGTCGTGGAACAGAAAAACATTTTTCAGGCCAAGCGCTTCCGTCAAATGTTCCAAAAAAGTAATCCGTTTTTGGAGGGAATCCACGATCGTGACGGAAAGTTCCGGAAAACAGATTTTTAACGGAATGCTCGGAAACCCTGCCCCCGCGCCGACATCGCACACTTGAAACGGGCCGTTCCAATCAGTAAAGAAGGCGACCGTTACCGAATCAAAAAAGTGCTTTAAATACACTTCCCCTTTTTCTGTAATGGCCGTTAAATTCATTTTGTTGTTCCAGTCAACGAGCCATTCATAATATGTTTCAAACTGCTTCAGCTGTTCACTGCCGAGCACGATGCCTTTTTCAGCCAATAGATCAACGAATTGTCCGGTATCCATTTTTCCATCCTTCCGTTTGAATATGTAAAAAGCAAGGAGCCGGATCGGATTCCGGCTTCATGCCCGTTAATGCGTTTTTGCAATTTTGCCCTGCTCAATATACACGAGCAAAATGGAAATATCAGCCGGATTGACGCCGGAAATGCGCGACGCCTGGGCAATCGAAATCGGGCGGACTTTCTTTAATTTTTGACGCGCTTCCGTTGCCAGGCCGTTAATGGCGTCATAATCAATATCGGCAGGGATTTTCTTGTCTTCCAGCTTTTTCATCCTTTCCACTTGCTGCAGCGATTTATCTATATAGCCTTCATATTTGATCTGGATTTCCACCTGTTCTTCAACTTCAGGGGGAAGTTCCATTTCAGGCGGAACAAGCATTTTGATATGTTCATATTTCATTTCTGGGCGTTTCAAAAGGTCAGCAGCACGAATTCCATCTTTCAATTCACTGCCGCCCACTTCCCGGATGAGCGCCTGCGTTTCTTCATTCGGCTTGATGATCACCGATTTCAGCCGCTTCATTTCTGTTTCAATCGCCTGTTTTTTCGCCAAAAATTTCCGGTAGCGTTCTTCGGAAATCAAACCGATCCGGTAGCCGAGTTCGGTCAGGCGGAGATCCGCGTTGTCATGGCGCAAAAGCAGGCGGTATTCGGCACGGGATGTCAACAGCCGGTAAGGTTCCCTCGTCCCTTTTGTGACCAAATCGTCGATCAACACGCCGATATAAGCATCCGACCGTTTCAAAACAATTTCTTCTTTGCCTAAAGCTTTGCGAGCTGCGTTAATTCCCGCAATGATACCCTGCCCGGCAGCCTCTTCATAACCGGAAGTCCCGTTAATCTGGCCTGCAGTGTAAAGGTTTTTCACTTTTTTCGTTTCCAATGTCGGCCACAGTTGAGTCGGCGTGATGGCATCATATTCAATGGCATAGCCTGGGCGCATCATTTTCGCATGTTCAAGCCCTTCAATGGATGCTAAAATATCCCTCTGCACTTCTTCCGGCATACTGGTGGAAAGCCCCTGTACATATACTTCTTCCGTATGGCGGCCTTCCGGTTCAAGGAAAAGCTGGTGGCGCGGCTTGTCATGGAAACGCACCACTTTATCTTCAATGGACGGGCAGTAGCGCGGCCCTGTGCCTTTGATCATGCCGGAAAACATCGGAGCGCGGCCGAGGTTGGCGTCGATGATGGCATGGGTGCGTTCGTTCGTATATGTCAGCCAGCAAGGGCGCTGGTCGGTAATGTATTTTGTCGTTTCATAGCTGAATGCACGCGGTTCCAGATCACCGGGCTGGATTTCCGTTTTGCTGTAATCGATCGTATTGCCGTTCACGCGCGGCGGTGTCCCGGTTTTAAACCGTACAAGGTCAAAGCCAAGATCTTCGAGATTTTCCGCAAGATTAATGGAAGGCTGCTGGTTGTTCGGGCCGCTTGAATATTTTAGTTCGCCAATAATGATTTCCCCGCGCAGGAAAGTCCCGGTTGTCAGCACAACGGTTTTGGCTGTAAACTTTGCCCCGGTTTTTGTGACAACCCCTTTGCAGACGCCGTCTTCAATGACCAATTTTTCCACCATGCCCTGCAACAATGTCAAATTTTCCTGGTTTTCGATCGTTTTTTTCATTTCGCGCTGGTATTCGACCTTATCCGCCTGTGCCCGCAGCGCCTGCACAGCCGGCCCCTTTCCGGTATTCAGCATCCTCATTTGGATATAGGTTTTATCGATATTTCTGCCCATTTCACCGCCGAGCGCATCAATTTCCCGGACAACGATCCCTTTCGCCGGCCCGCCGATGGACGGATTGCACGGCATAAAGGCGATCATATCGAGGTTAATCGTAATCATTAATGTTTTGGCGCCGATCCTTGCCGCGGCCAGCCCCGCTTCACAACCGGCATGTCCCGCTCCGACGACAATGACATCATAATCTCCTGCATCGTATTGCCGCATTCTTTCAATCGCTCCTTTGTTCAGTAAAAATGAAACCGGGCATACGCCCCCATCTCTATGTTACAGCTGCTCATCCTTATAGATTGCTTCATTCTTTGTCTTCTCCTGACAGGTATCCCTGTTGAACAGCGAAATCCGTACGCCGCTGGGCAAGGCGCTTCCGCTTTTCTTATTTTCCTAAGCAAAATTGTGAGAAAAGTTGGTTCAGCAGGCTTTCCTGTACGGTATCCCCGACGATTTCCCCGAGCAGGTCCCATGTCCGAGTTAAGTCAATTTGAACGATGTCAATCGGGATTCCGGATTCAATACCATTCAAAACATCTTCAATTGCCTGCAGTGCCTGGTTCAAAAGCGCAATATGACGGCTGTTCGATACATATGTCATATCCCCGCCTTCCAGCTGCCCTTCAAAGTACATGGCCGCGATCGCGTTTTCCAATTCGTCCACACCTTCCTCTTTTAAAAGGGAAGTCGTGACAATCTCAGCACCTTTGGCCAGTTCGCGGACCCTTTCCGTATCTACTTTTTGCGGCAGGTCCTGTTTATTTAAAATGACGATCACATCCATGCCTTCCACTGCTTCAAACAATGCCTCATCTTCCGGGCTTAAAGGCTCCGCGGAATTGATGACAAGCAAGATCAAATCCGCCTCTTTCAGCACTTTCCGTGAACGCTCGACACCAATCCGTTCAACAACATCTTCCGTTTCGCGAATTCCTGCCGTGTCCACCAGCCGGAGCGGCACACCGCGCACATTAACATATTCCTCGATCACATCGCGGGTCGTGCCCGGAATATCCGTGACAATCGCTTTATTTTCCTGGACAAGGCTGTTCAATAAAGACGATTTCCCGACGTTCGGGCGCCCGATAATGGCGGTCGACAATCCTTCCCGCAAAATTTTCCCCTGATGGGCTGTCTTGAGCAGTTTTTCAATCTCGTTTTTGATATACTGCGCCTTTTCTTTCAGCATGCGGTGCGTCATTTCTTCCACATCGTCGTATTCCGGATAATCAATATTGACTTCAATATGGGCAACGACTTCCAATATTTCCTGGCGCAGTTTCTTGATCAGTTTCGACAATTTGCCTTCCATCTGCCCGATCGCCACATTCATCGCTTTATCCGTTTTGGCACGGATTAAATCCATCACCGCTTCTGCCTGAGACAAATCAATGCGTCCGTTTAAAAACGCTCGCTTTGTAAACTCGCCCGGCTCGGCGAGGCGCGCGCCGTTTGTTAACACAAGCTGCAGCACCCTGTTTACGGAAACAAGCCCGCCATGGCAATTAATTTCCACGACATCTTCCCTTGTAAAAGTCTTTGGTGCTTTCATCACGCTGACCATGGCTTCTTCTACCGTTTCGGACGTTTTCGGATCGACAATTTTACCATAATGAATCGTATGAGATGGAACATCAATCAGCTTTTTGCCGCCGACACCTTTGAAAAGTTTATTTGCAATTTCAATGGCTTCGTTTCCGCTTATCCGAACAATTGAAATTGCGCCTTCCCCCATCGGCGTGGATATTGCCGCAATGGTATCCATTTCCATTTTTTCTCACCCCATTTCCTATCATTTTCATTTATATAAAAAGCTAAAATCGTCCGTATTGGCTTTTTCACCCTAACGTAAAAGCATATCAAATATTTTCCCGAATACAAGCTATATGATTTATCTTTTCCACAACCCCCAAAAAGAAGCCGATAATTCCATTTTAACTTATCCACATGTGAATAACAACGCCATCGAAGCAGATTCATCCGTCCCTGTGGATATTTTTATTTTCCCTATTCTCACTGGCAGCTTTAAAAAAGCAAAAAAATACACCTCCCCACGACAGCCATTCCATAGACGCGGAACTGAACTGAAAAAAGCGGGTAGGTGAACAAAGCAGACTTCGCTTTATACTTCCAATAAAAAACGCCGCTTTCAAATGGAAGTTGGAAGCGGCGGTGTTTTTAATGTTTTGCCAGATCAACGACAACGTAACGGTTTGGCTCTGTTCCTTCCGAATAAGTGGTGACGTTTTTGTTTTTGGTCAAGGCGCTGTGGATGATTTTCCTTTCAAAAGACGGCATCGGTTCCAGCTTTACTTTCCTTTTTGTCCGAATGACTTGCGCAGCCAGCCTTTCCGCAAGCTGCACCAAAGATGCTTCCCGTTTTTCCCGGTAATCTCCGACATCCAGCATCACTTTCGCATAGTGGGGAACACGATGATTTGCGGCAAGCTGCGCGAGAAATTGCAATGCATTTAGCGTTTGACCCCTTTTTCCGATCAGCATCGGCAAATTATCACCTATAATATTTATTTTCATGATGCGATCATTTTCAGACAATTGTAGTTTAGGAGTCACCCCCATTTTTTCCATGATATTGCGCAAGTACGCCATGACCTGCTCTGCGGGATCTTCCTTCACCCGCACGCGGACAACAGCCGGTTTTGCCCCAAACAGGCCGAATACTCCTTTTTTCCCTTCGTCAATGATTTCAACTTCCACATTTTCTTTTTCGGCACCTAGCGTAAGGAGCGCTTGATTGACGGCATCTTCTACACTTTGCCCTGTTGTGGTCACTTCATTCATTTTTTCGTCCCCCTGGCTTTTGCGTTTTGCGCGGGCATCGCAGTTTCCGGGTTATTAATGAAATATGACTGGATGATCATAAAGATATTCCCGACAATCCAGTATAATGGCAGCGCGGATGGAAGCCCAATGCCGATCACAATGATCATAATCGGCATAAACCAAAGCATCATGTTCATTTGTATTTTCATCTGCGGGTTCGCATCATAATTTCCACCCGCCATCATGACTTTTTGCTGAAGGAAAGTGGTGATTCCAGCAATGGCGGCCAGCACATAGTCCGCTGATCCGAGGTCGAACCACAGGAAAGAGGAATCACGGATGGCAGGCGTCCTGTTAATGGCATGGTAAAATCCGATCAAAATCGGCATTTGGATCAAAATCGGCAGACAACCCGCAGCCGGATTGACGTTGTATTTTTGGAAAAGCTTCATCGTTTCCTGCTGGAGTTTTTGCTGTGTCACTGCATCTTTGGAAGCATACTTTTCCCTTAGTTTTGCAAGTTCCGGCTGGATGACCTGCATAGCTTTTGCACTTTTCAGCTGCGAAATATTGAGCGGCAAAATCAACAGGCGGATTAAGATCGTAATCACAATGATGGACAGCCCGTAACTGTTGCCGAGAATCTGGGCCGTTTTTGTAATCAACCAGGACAGCGGATATACGATAAACTGGTTCCAAACCCCTTTGCTTTCCGGCGTGATATCCTGGTTAAATTCCGTGCATCCCGCCATGACAGCTGCGAAAGCCATCACCATTCCAATTAGAAAAAAACTTTTTCTCAATCGTTTCTTCCTCCCACATATCGTTGAATTTGATAAAAAACGCTTACTTCTATAAATTTATGGTAAGGCAGCCAAACACCGCTGCCCAATAATTCAATAGTCTACTTTCATTTTAGCTTTTTTTCAGTACATTGGCTATTTTCAGGACATGGATTAAACTCTTTTTTACTTGATGGAAATTCATTTCGGCCGCTGGTTTCCTAGCGATAATAATATAATCGTTTCCTGGGCTAATTTCTTCTTTCAGCTCTAAAAACACCTGCCGTATATAGCGTTTGATTTCATTCCTTTTCACGGCCTTGCCGAGCTTTTTGCTGACGGACAGCCCGATTCTGAAATGTTTTTGATTTTCTTTTTTCAGGACATATACGACAAACTGGCGGTTCGCATAAGACTTGCCGTTCCGGAAAATTTCCTGAAATTCTTCATTTTTTTTGACACGGTACGATTTTTTCATGTAATGTAAACACCTTCACTTTGCAAAAACGGCGGTTTTCAAACGTGCGGCTGCCCTGGAATCCCGGGCCTGTCCTCCCCGTTATGTTAAAAAAACCACTGAGTGATTTCAGTGGTTATGCGGATAATACTTTTCTCCCTTTGCGGCGCCGTCTTGCCAAAACTTTCCGGCCGTTTTTTGTACTCATGCGCGCACGGAAGCCGTGTACTTTGCTTCTTTTCCTTTTATTTGGCTGATAAGTTCTTTTCATGTATGACACCTCCTCGAGGATGCTTTCGATCTAATCGGAAACGACAGTCTATATTATTATAAAGATGATCTTTCCGTATTGTCAAGATACATCCGAACTTCCACTTCTTTCTAAAACACGCCAGAAAAGCAGAAACAGTTATCCACAGATCATGCACGAAAAGCTTGTTGTGGATATTTTTCACGTTAGTTTTGACTATCCACAACAATTATTGACAAGTTTCACACAAATCCAACGCTTGTGCATAATTTTTTCCACTTCTTTTTCAAATTGTGGATAATTTATAAAGATCATTGCAACACCAAAGATTATTTGTTATGATTATTGTGTTTTAACCCTGAATAAACCGTTGTGAATAACTCATTCATCCACAGTTTGTGGATAACTTGTGGACAGTTTATTCAGAAGTGTAGAATAAAGTTGTCCACAATTGGTGGTTTGTGTCGAAATTCCGTCTTTATTCCTTATTATATGCTTTTCCACTATACATTCACATGTATGTTTATAAATGGCCGGTTACTTCACCGAAACATTGTTACACGCTTGTAAAAATTTAGGATTTTTTCTTTCGATAAAAAGGAGGGATTGGCGTTGGAGAATATCGCTGATCTTTGGGAGAAAGCATTGTCGGTGATAGAGAAAAAGATCAGTAAACCCAGCTTCGAAACCTGGCTCAAATCCACAAAAGCCCACTCACTCAAAAACGATACGTTTGTCATTTCGGTGCCGAACGAGTTTGCCAGGGATTGGCTGGAAGGCCATTACATTCCGCTCATCACGACTGTCTTGTATGACATTACGGGGGAAGAGCTCGAAATAAAATTTATTATTCCACAACAGCAGGACAACGGTGATGCAGACTTTTTCCTGCCTCCAAAAAAGCCGGCGGAGAAATTGGAAGATTCCCCCGATTACCGGAGCATGCTGATACCAAAATATACGTTTGATACTTTTGTCATCGGATCCGGAAACCGGTTTGCGCATGCTGCATCCCTTGCAGTGGCTGAAGCGCCGGCAAAAGCCTACAACCCTTTATTTATTTATGGCGGCGTCGGACTTGGAAAAACGCATTTGATGCACGCCATCGGCCATTATGTACTGGAACACAACCCAAAAGCAAAAGTGGTATATTTGTCATCGGAAAAATTTACAAACGAATTTATTAATTCCATTCGGGACAATAAAGGCGGCGAATTCCGCAACAAGTACCGGAATGTCGACATTCTTTTAATAGATGATATTCAGTTTCTCGCCGGAAAAGAATCCACGCAAGAAGAATTTTTCCATACATTTAACGCGCTGCATGAAGAAAGCAAGCAGATTGTGATTTCAAGCGACCGGCCCCCGAAAGAAATTCCGACGCTGGAAGAAAGGCTGCGGTCGAGATTCGAATGGGGGTTAATCACCGACATCACGCCGCCGGATCTTGAAACGCGCATTGCCATTTTGCGTAAAAAGGCAAAAGCGGACGGGTTGGATATTCCAAACGAAGTCATGCTTTACATCGCCAACCAAATAGACACCAATATACGCGAGCTGGAAGGCGCCTTGATCCGCGTTGTCGCCTATTCATCACTGATCAATAAGGATATCAATGCGGATCTTGCCGCAGAAGCATTAAAAGATATCATTCCAAGTTCCAAGCCGAAAACCATTACGATACAGGACATCCAAAAGGTTGTAGGAGAAGAATACAATGTAAAACTGGAAGATTTTAAAGCGAAAAAGCGCACGAAATCCGTCGCGTTCCCGCGCCAGATTGCCATGTATTTATCAAGAGAACTGACGGACTTTTCACTTCCGAAAATCGGGGAAGAATTCGGAGGCAGGGACCATACGACCGTCATTCATGCGCATGAAAAAATTTCAAACCTTATTCAAACAGACGCGCAATTCCAAAAGAAAATTGAAGAACTGCAAAACATCCTCAAAAACGGATAATATAGTTTTCAACGGGCTGCTGCGCATATTGTGAATAACACCGGAACGTTTATAAACAGTCTGTCCACATGTGGATAGACTGTATTTCGTTGCTTGTGATAGGTTATCCACATGTTCACAACTTCTATTACTAGTACTACTTATTTTTATAAAATATTATTAAGTATATGCTTCACTGGATGGAGGAATAACCATGAAATTTTCCATTTTGCGGGACCGGCTGGTTGAAAGTGTCCAAGATGTATCAAAGGCCATTACATCCAGAACAACGATCCCAATTTTAACTGGTATTAAAATCGTTGCTTCAGAAGATGGAATTACCTTTACAGGAAGCGATTCGGATATTTCAATCGAATCATTCGTACCGAAAGAAGAAGACGGGGATGAAATTGCGGCAATTCAGGAAACCGGCGGAATTGTGCTGCAAGCGAGGTTTTTTGGGGAACTTGTCAAAAAATTGCCTATGGATATTGTCGAAATTGAAGTCGTAAACCAATTCCAGACGATGATCCGTTCTGGAAAATCGGAGTTTAATTTGATAGGCCTGGATCCCGAAGAATACCCGCACCTGCCGCAAATAACGGAAGATAAAGTTATACGGATTCCGGCCGATATTTTAAAAAATTTAATCCGTCAGACGGTATTTGCCGTTTCCACTGCCGAAACCCGGCCGATCTTGACAGGTGTAAACTGGAGCATTCAAAACAACCGGTTAAACTGTATTGCAACAGACAGCCATCGCTTGGCGCAAAGAACGGCGGAAATCGAAACGGCGGCCGATGCGGAATACAATATTGTCATACCGGGGAAGAGTTTAAACGAACTGAATAAAATCTTGCCTGATACAAATGAATTAGTTGAAATCGTCATTACCGACAACCAGGTTTTGTTTAAGGCAAAGCATTTATTGTTTTTCTCACGTCTGCTGGAAGGAAATTATCCGGATACGTCCAGATTAATTCCTACCGATGCGAAAACGGAACTGATCGTAAATGCCAAAGAATTTTTGCAGGCAATTGACAGGGCTTCTTTGTTGGCAAAAGAAGGCCAAAACGCAAATGTTGTGAAATTGTCTTCTTTGGCTAATATTCCGGGCGCAATTGAAATTACATCGAATTCGCCGGAAATCGGAAAAGTGGTCGACCGTGTGCAATGCAAATCAATTGAAGGGGAAGCGTTGAAAATTTCATTCAGCTCAAAATATATGATAGATGCATTAAAAGTATTGGAAGGCATGGAAATCAGCATTCGTTTTACCGGCGCTATGAGGCCGTTTGTCATCCGTCCGGTCAATGACGAAACGATTTTGCAGCTGATTTTGCCGGTCCGGACATACTGATGGGGAGGAAAAGCCTGTTTCTGACGGACAGGCTTTTTTCTGTGCCGATGGTGGAGGAAAACAGGCGGTTTCAGCCGGAAATCCTTGTTATTCTTTGTATTTCTGCCGATTTTTTAGTAAAATTATATATTAGCGACGACACGAAAAGAGTGAAGATATGGTAAAATATGTAAATATTTCGACAAATACTATTACACTTGGCCAATTTTTGAAATTAGCCGATATCATCCAAAGCGGGGGAATGGCGAAATGGTTTTTAAGCGAACATAAAGTGTTCATCAATGGAGAACTGGAACAAAGAAAAGGACGGAAATTGAAAGAGAATGACCGGGTTGAAATTGATGGAATTGGTATGTTTCAAATTACCCGCGGTTGATTCAGGTGTTTTCAGCAAAAAGGATGTTGCAATATGTACTTACAAGAATTGGAACTGACAAATTACCGCAATTACGAAACGTTAACCATTCCATTTGAAAATAAAGTGAATGTCATTCTCGGGGAAAATGCCCAGGGGAAGACCAATTTGATGGAATCCATTTATGTTTTGGCGATGGCAAAATCCCACCGCACTGCGAATGATAAAGAACTCATCCGCTGGGACGCGGATTATGCTAAAATAAAAGGTAGGATCCACAAAACACATGATTCTTTCCCCCTTGAATTGACAATCTCCAAAAAAGGCAAAAAAGCAAAATATAATCATATTGAGCAAAAAAAATTAAGCCAGTATATCGGAAATATGAACGTTGTAATGTTTGCGCCAGAAGACTTAAATCTCGTGAAAGGAAGCCCTCAGGTCAGGCGGCGCTTTATTGATATGGAAATTGGCCAGATTTCCCCCGTTTACTTGTACGATGTGAGCCAGTTCCAAAAAATATTACAACAGCGGAACCACTATTTAAAGCAGCTGCAAATGAAAAAGCAGACGGACCGGACGATGCTTGATGTTTTGACTGAACAGTTTATTGAAAATGCCGTCAAAATTGTCAAGCGCAGGTTTGAATTTATCCGCCTGCTGGAAGAATGGGCCGGACCGATCCATCACATGATTTCCCGCGGCCTTGAGACGCTTGAGATTTTATATAAACCTTCCCTTGATGTATCAGAAGAACTGAATTGGTCAAAAATGATAAAAATGTATGAAAATAAATTTGCGGAAATCTGGGAACGGGAAATCGACAGGGGTGTCACCATGATCGGCCCGCACCGCGATGATTTGGCTTTTATTGTAAATGGCCGTGATGTCCATACGTTCGGATCCCAGGGACAGCAGCGGACAGCCGCCTTATCGGTTAAATTGGCCGAAATTGAACTGATTTATTCAGAAATAAAGGAATACCCAATTTTATTATTAGATGATGTGCTGTCTGAACTGGATGATTTCCGCCAGTCCCATTTGCTCAATGCAATACAGGGCAGGGTGCAGACATTTGTGACGACGACGAGCGTAGACGGGATTGACCATCAAACATTACGGGAAGCTTCAATGTATACCGTGAAATCCGGAAAAATTGTTGGGTGAGGTGTGCCTATGTATCTTCATATCGGGGAAGATGTGATGGTCCGGGGTGATGAGATTATTGCCATTCTGGACCAAAGATCACTCAATGGTTCTGATATAAACGATGATTATTTGCAGGCTTTTCGGCAAGACACCATCAATTTGGCAAAAGGCGGCTTTAAATCCGTTATTATCACCCAACACCGTATTTACTTATCGCCCCTTTCCCCCGGCGCATTAATCAAACGTACAAACGGCAAAACAAAAAGACTTTATCCAATCCGGCCGGGTTTTTACACAAATTAACCGGTGGTCGGTTTAACCATAAACGGAACAATCTGTTTTATTTTTTGAGAGAGTGCAGGTGGTATCATTGGAACAAGAACAATTACAAGAGCAGTCTTATGATGCTGAGCAGATACAGGTTCTTGAAGGGCTCGAAGCTGTGCGCAAACGGCCCGGGATGTACATTGGCTCTACAAGTTCAAGAGGGCTTCACCATCTCGTCTGGGAAATTGTCGATAACAGCATTGATGAAGCATTGGCCGGCTATTGCGATGAAATTAACGTGTTTATTGAAAAAGACAACAGCATTACCGTAAAAGACAACGGGCGCGGCATTCCGGTCGGGATCCACGAAAAAATGGGCAGGCCTGCTGTTGAAGTGATCATGACGGTGCTGCATGCAGGCGGTAAATTCGGCGGTGGAGGTTATAAAGTTTCCGGCGGCCTCCATGGTGTCGGCGCATCTGTTGTGAACGCGCTGTCTACGGAACTTGATGTATACGTCCATCGCGACGGACATATTTACTACCAGAAATACCATCGCGGCAAACCTGCTTTTGACTTAAAAATCATTGGCGACACCGACCGCACTGGCACAACGACACACTTCAAGCCGGATCCGGAAATTTTTACGGAAACGACCGAGTTTGATTACGATGTTCTCACGACCCGTCTCCGTGAACTCGCTTTTTTAAACAAAGGCATCAAAATTACGATTGAGGATAAAAGGGAAAATCCGCGCAAAAATGAGTACCATTTCGAAGGCGGCATTAAATCTTATGTCGAACATTTGAACCGTTCAAAAGAAGTACTTCATGAGGAACCGATCTATGTGGAAGGCGAGAAGGACGGCATTTATGTGGAAATCTCCCTGCAGTATAACGAAGGGTATACAAGTAATATTTATTCATTCGCAAATAATATCCACACCTACGAAGGCGGCACCCATGAATCAGGCTTTAAAACGGCTTTGACCCGCGTGATCAATGACTATGGGCGGAAAAACAATTTCATCAAAGAAAATGAGCAGAACTTAACAGGGGAAGATGTCCGCGAAGGCCTGACCGCTATTGTTTCCATCAAACACCCTAACCCACAGTTTGAAGGGCAGACGAAAACAAAACTCGGGAATTCCGAAGCAAGAACGATTACGGATACGATATTTTCTGAGACTTTCGAGAAGTTTATGATGGAAAACCCTTCTGTCGCCAGAAAAATTGTAGAAAAAGGGTTGATGGCAGCACGGGCAAGGATGGCGGCGAAAAAGGCGAGGGAGTTGACCCGCAGAAAGAGCGCGCTCGAATCGACAAGCCTGCCGGGCAAACTGGCGGACTGTACATCGCGTGATCCGTCCATCAGTGAATTGTACATTGTGGAAGGCGACTCGGCGGGCGGATCCGCCAAGCAGGGGAGGGACCGCATGTTCCAGGCGATTCTCCCTTTGCGCGGAAAAATTTTAAACGTCGAAAAAGCACGTTTGGATAAAATTTTGTCAAACGCCGAAATCCGCACGATCATTACGGCGCTCGGGACAGGTGTCGGGGAAGATTTTGATATTTCCAAGGCACGCTACCATAAAGTTGTGATCATGACGGATGCCGATGTCGACGGCGCCCATATCAGAACGTTATTATTGACATTCTTTTACCGTTATATGCGGCCTTTAATCGATGCCGGATATATTTATATTGCCCAGCCGCCGCTGTTTAAAGTGCAGCAAGGGAAAAGAGTGGAGTATGTATACAGCGACCGCGGCCTCGAAGAACTGCTCAAACAGCTTCCGGAACAGCCGAAACCTTCGATCCAGCGCTATAAAGGCTTAGGGGAAATGAACCCGGAACAGCTGTGGGAAACGACGATGGAACCGAAAAACCGGACGATGCTGCAAGTGAGCCTTGACGATGCGATTGAAGCGGACAGCACCTTTGAAATGCTGATGGGTGATAAAGTGGAACCGCGGCGGAATTTTATTGAAGAAAATGCCATTTACGTAAAAAACCTGGACATTTAAAGAAAAGGAGGTTGCTTAAATGGCTGAAACACCGGAATCGAATATTGTTGAAGTGAATTTAACCCAGGAAATGCGCACATCTTTTCTCGATTATGCGATGAGCGTCATTGTTTCCCGGGCCATCCCCGATGTGCGGGACGGATTAAAGCCTGTGCACCGCCGGATTTTGTATGCAATGAATGACCTCGGCATGACCCCGGATAAAGCTTATAAAAAATCGGCGCGTATTGTCGGTGAAGTGATCGGGAAATACCATCCGCACGGTGACGCTGCCGTATACGAAACGATGGTGCGTATGGCGCAGGATTTCAGCTACCGCTATATGCTTGTCGACGGGCACGGCAATTTCGGCTCAGTCGACGGCGATCCGGCTGCCGCCATGCGTTACACGGAAGCGCGGATGTCAAAGATTTCTCTTGAGCTTTTGCGCGATATTAACAAAGATACAATTGATTTCCAGGACAACTACGATGGTTCGGAAAAAGAACCGTCCGTCCTGCCTGCCCGTTTCCCGAACCTTTTGGTGAACGGGTCTTCAGGCATCGCGGTCGGCATGGCTACGAACATTCCGCCGCACCAGCTCGGCGAAGTGATCGATGGGATCCTTGCTTTAATCAAAAATCCGGATATTACGATTCAAGAATTAATGGAGTACATCCCCGGCCCGGATTTCCCAACGGCCGGTTTAATTGTTGGCAGGAGCGGAATCCGTCGCGCTTACGAAACCGGAAGAGGCTCGATTACGTTAAGGGCGCGCGTTGAAATTGAACAGAAGCAGAACGGCAAAGAATCGATCGTTGTGACAGAAATCCCTTACCAGGTCAATAAAGCCAAACTGATTGAACGGATTGCCGAACTCGTCCATGAAAAAAGGATTGACGGTATTACCGACCTGCGCGATGAATCTGACCGCAGCGGCATGCGGATTGTGATCGAAGTCCGGCGCGATGCCAATGCGAATGTCATCCTGAACAATTTGTACAAGCATACCGCGATGCAAACGACATTCGGTATTAACCTGCTTGCGCTTGTGGGCGGACAGCCGAAAGTATTGAATTTAAAGCAGGCGCTCCGCCATTATCTGGACCATCAGGAAGAAGTCATCCGGCGCAGAACGGCATTTGATTTGAAAAAAGCGGAAGCCCGCGCCCATATTTTGGAAGGCTTGCGCATTGCACTCGACCATATCGATGCGATTATCCAATTAATCCGATCTTCCCAGACGACGGAAATTGCCCGCAACGGCTTGATGGAGCAATTCTCCTTATCCGAAAAGCAGGCCCAGGCGATCCTGGATATGCGCCTGCAGCGTCTGACCGGTTTGGAACGCGAAAAAATTGAGGAAGAGTACCAGGGTTTAATCAAATTGATTGCTGAATTGAAAGCCATTTTGGCGGACGAAGAAAAAGTGCTTGAAATCATCCGCGAAGAACTGCTTGAAATCAAAGCGCGGTATAATGACGAACGCCGCACTGAAATCGTCGCTGGCAATGTAGACCAGATCGAGGACGAAGATTTGATCCCGCAAGAAAACATCGCCATTACACTGACGCATAACGGTTATGTCAAACGCCTGCCGATTTCGACTTACCGCAGCCAAAAACGCGGCGGCCGCGGCGTGCAGGGCATGGGCACGAACGAAGATGATTTTGTCGAACACCTTTTAACGACATCCACCCATGACACGATTCTTTTCTTTACGAATAAAGGAAAAGTTTATAAAAAGAAAGGGTACGAAATTCCGGAATACGGAAGGACGGCGAAGGGCATTCCGATCGTGAACCTGCTTGAAATCGATAAAGATGAATCGATCAATACGATGATCCGCGTCGAAGAGTTTGGCGAAGACTGGTTTTTATTCTTTACCACAAAAAACGGCATTTCAAAACGCACACCTGTCTCCGATTTTGCAAACATCCGGACGAACGGTTTAATTGCGATCCATTTGAAAGAAGAGGATGAACTGATTTCCGTAAAACTGACGGACGGCCATAAAGACATCATTATTGGCACGAAAAACGGCATGCTGATCCGCTTCCCGGAAACGGACGTCCGGCCGATGGGAAGGTCGGCAACCGGTGTAAAAGGGATCACATTAACCGGCGGTGATGAAGTGGTCGGAATGGAAATCTTGGAGGAAAATGACGACGTCTTGATCGTTACACGCAACGGTTACGGCAAACGGACAAAAGGGAGCGGATACCGCATCCAAAGCCGCGGGGGAAAAGGCTTGAAAACATGCAATATTACAAGCAAAAACGGGCCGCTTGTCGCAGTGAAAACCGTAACGGGGGACGAAGACTTGATGCTGATCACAGGCGGTGGCGTCCTGATCCGCATGGCTGTCGACGATATTTCTGTGCTAGGCAGGAACACAATGGGCGTTAAACTGATCCGCCTTGGCGATGATGAATATGTCGCAACCGTCGCGAAAGTAGAAAAAGATGAAGAAGAAAAGCATTCCGATCCGGTTGAAGAAACCGAGCAGGAATAACAGGTTTTTGAAGGAGCATTTACACAATGCTCCTTTTTTTTGGTAAAATATTGTCAACATCATGCGCGTGATTTTTATGGGGGGAGAAAGTTTGAAAATAAAAGTTTTTGATTTAATCCCGGGATATGTTTTATCGGAAGATGTAATGGGAAAAACAGCTCACCCTATTATGCCGAAAGGGACGCTTTTGACAAGGCGGATGATCAATGTCCTGAAAGAGTTTGATATAGAAGAAGTATCAGTGGGGCAATTTCAAAATGCCGGACAGGGTTGCGGGGCGGAAGAAAAACAAATGAACCCTGTCATGGAAAAACTGCCTTCCGGTTTTCAGGAATTGTATAACGCTGCCGTAAACAGCTACAAGAAAAATTTCCAAAGCTGGCAGGCCGGCTCGAAAGTAAACGTCGGGGAAGTCCGGGATTACTTTATTCCGCTTTTCCAATACATTGAAAAGGATCCGTCCAATATCAGGTTGATCCACCGCTATTCCACGAAAGAAGAATATATGTACCACCATGCCGTTTCTGTAGGGCTGTTAAGCGGCGCTATCGCCCAAAAATTAAACTTGGAAAAAGGCGCCTGCTACCAGGCTGCTTTAGCCGGATGCCTGGCTGATGCCGGAATGGCAAAAGTCCCGCAGCATCTGCTGAAAAAAACAGACCCTTTGACGGAAACGGAATTTGAAGAAATCAAAAGCCATCCTGTGTACGGGCTGCAAATGGTCCAACACACATCCCTGCTCAAATCGGAAACGAAGCTGGCTATTTTGCAGCATCATGAACGCCTGGACCGGAGCGGCTATCCTTTTAGGGAAAATCCGGGCAGAATTCCGATCCTCTCAAGAATTGTTGCTGTTTCAGACGTGTATCATGCAATTGTTTGCGACCATATATACAAAAAAAAGAAAATCCCGTTTCAGGCAATTGAAGAATTGTTGGAGGACCATTTCGGGGAATTCGATATTTCTGTCGTAAACGCTTTAATACGCCTTGTTGCTCATTTGTCGATCGGAACGAAAGTCATTTTATCGAATAATGAAGTAGCGGAAGTCATTTATACGAAACCATCCGCCCCGATCAAACCGCTCGTAAAAATTTTAAGCAGCGATGAAATGGTCGATTTGGAAACCCGGCGCGATTTGTTTATAAAAGAAATGATCAAGTAATGCGTTTTTGGCGCTGAACCGGTTCGGGTGCTGCTTTAATGTTACCGCGGGATGTTGTTGACTGCCGCGGCATAGCTTTGCCCAAGCTTCACATGCAGTTTTGTAATTTGCAAAATTTAACTTTAAAAAACTATTGCTATTCATCGTAAAACGAGTATAATAGAAATTGTTCTTTTTAAGCAGGAGCTTAATTGTCGCTTCTGTGATAAAAAAAGAGGTTGACGCGTCCTGCTGAATATGTTACTATATAAAAGTCGTTACAACGAAATGATTGGTCTTTG
>NZ_BKZR01000042.1:0-28355 GCF_008974225.1 Weizmannia acidilactici
CAAAAAAAGCAGCGGAACCCGGCAAACAGTTCCCGCTGCTTTTTCGTCTATTTGAAATCTCGGCTTTTGTCATAAGAGCCGGGCAAAAATGCCTCCAACCGCCTTTTCATTCATCTATTCATGCACGCGCGTTAAAGCCTACAAACTTAAGCAGGGCCAAAGCCGTTTTTTAACCTCTGCTTTTCATCAAAGGGAAGAGCAGCACATCGCGGATGGATGGGGAATTCGTTAACAGCATCACGAGTCGGTCGATGCCGATGCCGAGCCCACCTGTTGGCGGCATGCCGTATTCCAAAGCTTCCAGGAAGTCTTCATCCATTTGGTGTGCTTCATCATTTCCTTGTTCCCGTTCTTTTAACTGGTTAAGGAAACGTTCGCGCTGGTCGATCGGGTCATTGAGCTCCGTGAACGCATTGGCATGTTCACGCCCTACGATAAACAGCTCAAATCGGTCTGTAAACCGCGGGTCTTTTTCATTTTTCCTGGCCAGCGGGGAGATTTCCACCGGATGGCCGTAAATGAATGTCGGCTGGATGAGTTTGTCTTCCACCCTTTGCTCAAAAAATTCGTTCACGATATGCCCGTATTCCATATGCTCCGTAATCTCAATATTGTGTTCTTTCGCAAGCGCCCTCGCTTCTTCTGTGCTCGTGACATTCCAGAAATCGACGCCCGTATATTCTTTAATAGCATCCACCATATGCAGGCGGCGCCATTCCGGCTCGAGGTTCACTTCATGTTCTCCGTATTGGATGGTGGTTTTGCCCAGTACTTCTTTCGCCGTGTGGGCAATCAAGTTTTCGGTCAGTCGCATAATATCATTAAAATCCGCATATGCTTCATATAGTTCGAGCATAGTGAACTCAGGGTTGTGACGGGTGTCAATGCCTTCGTTGCGGAATACGCGCCCGATTTCATATACTTTTTCTAAACCGCCGACAATCAGGCGTTTTAGATGGAGTTCAATCGCGATCCGCATGTACAGGTCCATATCCAATGCATTATGGTGCGTAATAAACGGGCGTGCAGCCGCTCCCCCGGCAATGGTATGCATCATTGGCGTTTCGACTTCAAGGTAGCCGCTTTTGTCCAAATAATTGCGGATTGATTGGACAATCCGGCTTCTTGCGATGAACGTATTTTTGCTTTCTTCGTTCATGATCAGGTCCAGATAACGCTGGCGGTAGCGCTGTTCAATGTCGCGCAGGCCGTGGAATTTATCCGGCAGCGGGCGCAGCGCTTTCGTTAACAGAATAAACTCTTTGACCTTTACGGACAGCTCCCCTACTTTCGTGCGGAAAACTGTTCCTTTGAGGCCGACGATATCCCCAAGGTCGGCGTTTTTAAACAACTCGTACTGTTCTTCCCCGACAGCGTCCTGGCGAATATAAAATTGGATTTGCCCCTTTAGATCCTGGATATGGGCGAAACCTGCTTTCCCTTTCCGCCGTTTTGTCATGATTCTCCCGGCAATGGCAACGGGAATCTCTTTTTCTTCCAGTTCTTCTTCCGTCCATTCGCCATATTTTTGCTTTAATTCCTCGGTGTTTGCCGTCCGATCAAAGCGTTTGCCGAACGGATCGATGCCTTTTTCCCGAAGCGCCTCCATTTTTTCTTTCCGGACGAGATACTGTTCATTTATATTTTCGCCACTCATCTAAACATTTTCCTCCAATCGTTAAAAATACACCGGCCAATATTTGCTCAAACTTACGAAAAAGGAAAGCTGCCCTTCCTTGTATTCTGCCAATCAATGCTTGAATGGTCCGCCGTTCAACATTAGCCATTATAGCCGTATACCTCTATTATTGTACACAATCTTTTCCGTTCAGACATCATTAAAAAGGTTTTTCTTTATGTACAAGAGCGAACATGATAACTGCCAGTGATTCCACTGGCAGTTATCATCCTTACACTGCTTGTTTTTGTTTTGCTTCCTGCTCTTCCACATAATTGCGTAGGAGGGTGACAAGATCCTCCCTTGTTTCGCACGCATTAATGCCGTTCCGCACTTTGGCATTGCCTCGCAGGCCTTTTAAATACCATGCAGCATGCTTTCTCATTTCGCGGACTGCGATTTCTTCGTTTTTCAACGCGATCAGGCGGTCGAGGTGCAAGATGCAGACATCGATTTTTTCGCGGATGGAAGGCTCTCCGATTAATTCGCCGGTTTCCAGGTATTTCACCGTCCGGTAGATCATCCACGGGTTGCCGAGTGCGGCGCGCCCGATCATGACCCCGTCCACCCCGGTTTCATCGAGCATCCGTTTTGCATCCTGCGGTGTTTTCACATCGCCGTTTCCGATCACAGGGATATTTACCGCTTGTTTCACTTCACGGATAATGTCCCAGTTCGCATGCCCTTCATACATCTGCTCACGGGTTCGGCCGTGCAGTGAAACGGCAGATCCGCCTGCGCGTTCCACAGCCCGGGCATTTTCCACCGCATAAATATGCTTGTCATCCCAGCCCATCCGCATTTTAACCGTGACCGGCTTTTCAACGGCATCGACAACCGCTGCCACCATTTCGTAAATTTTGTTCGGGTCAAGCAGCCATTTCGCGCCCGCTTCACACTTAATGACTTTATTGACCGGGCAGCCCATGTTGATATCAATGATGTCGGCATTCGTATTTTTATCGACAAATTTGGCTGCTTCGACAAGTGACTCTTTTTCCCCGCCGAAAATCTGCAGGCTCATCGGTTTTTCCCGTTCGTCAATATACAGCATGTTTAGCGTTTTTTCATTTTTGTAAAGGATCCCTTTATCGCTGATCATTTCGGCGCAAACAAGTCCTGCGCCGAACTCTTTGACGGTCAGGCGGAAGGCGGAATTGCAGACGCCGGCCATAGGCGCTAAAACGACAGGGTTTTTCATTTCAATATCGCGGATTTTTAACATTCATAAACCTCCTTTTTCATCGCGGATGATTTCATCTATCGGTATATCAAAAAACGGATGAAATTTTTTCCAACAGTGCTTCCGAGGGCCATTCCGTTCTGCTTTCCACTTCCCCGAGCACAGACACAGAAACACCCATCTTCCTCGCAAAACTTTCCTGTGTAAATCCTTTTAATTTCCGGAAAGCGCGGATACGCCTTCCCCGCTTATCTGTTTCCATAGCCGGATCCCTTCTCTGTCTATACATGCTTCAAGCAATTTTGCAAAAGGGATTTTTGTAACAGGATGTATGAGCGAGTTGTCCAATTCTGTGAGTGGAACTAAAACAAATGCCCTTTCATGCATTCTCGGGTGTGGGAGTACAAGTGTCTCTGTTTCCATATTTTCATGATTATACAGCAAAATGTCAAGATCGATCGTCCGCGGTCCCCATCGGATTTCCCTTTTTCTTCCCAAAGCTTTTTCAATCCGGAGGCATGCATCAAGCAGTTCGAAAGGCGATAAACCGGTGTTGATTTTTACCGCCATATTCAAAAATTTTCCTTGATCCGTGTAGCCGACCGGATCGGTTTCATAAATCGATGAAACTTTGCAAACCTTAATTTCCAGGTTGTTTTCAAGCGCTTTGACCGCATCAAGCAAATAGGAAAAGCGCGGCTCAATATTGGACCCGAGTGCCAAATAAGCAAAATTATCCATTGTCTCTTCTCCTCGTAATTTCTACCGCAACAGATTGGTAATGGCCGGGGATAGGGGGATCCGGTTTGGTCACTTTTACCGTTACTTCCAAGATTTTATCAAATGAAGCAAGGATTGACCCGGCCAATTTTTCTGCTACGGCCTCAAGCAAACGGTAAGGGCGCCCTTCTACGATCGTTTTAGCCAGATTGTATACATCCGCATAACTGACCGTTTCTTCCAACCGGTCTGTCAATCCCGCCTGCTTTAAATCCAAATAAAGGGTCAGCGATACGCGGAAACGCTGGCCCAGTTTTGCCTCTTCCGGAAACACACCGTGATAGCCGTAAAACTCCATTTCATTAATAAGAATCTTGTCCATCCGGTTTCCCCTTTCCAACAAGCGCATCCATTATTTTCACCATTCTGCTGACCGGCTTTACGTCATGGACGCGCACCATATGGCAGCCTTTTGTAATCCCATAGCAGCAAACCGCCCCCGTGCCCTCCATTCTCTCATCGACCGGCAGTCCGAGCACATGGCCGATCATCCGCTTTCTCGATGCGGCAAGCAAAACCGGGTAACCGAGGGCAACAAGCTTATCCAAGTTTTGCATCATTTCGAGGTCTTCCATAAACCCTTTTGCAAAACCAATACCCGGATCCAAGATAATTTGGTCATCTTCCACACCGGCTTTTTTTGCAATATTAATGCTTTCATAAAGATCATACAGGCAGTCGCGCATAAAATTTTCGTAATACGCATTTTCCCGGTTATGCATTAAAATGATCGGAACGCGATGCTTTGCAGCAACAGCTGCGATTTCCGGATCCCGCTTTGCGCCCCATACATCGTTGATGATATGCGCCCCTGCTTGAACCGCTTCATCTGCCGTTTTCGCTTTATACGTATCTACGGAAATCGGAACTTGTATGTTTCCCGAGACCGCCTGAATCACCGGCAAAATCCTTTCCAGTTCTTCTTCTGCGGAAATGGGTTTATGCCCCGGCCTTGTCGATTCGCCGCCGATATCGAGCAGATCGGCACCGTCTTCCACCATTTGGTATGCATGTTTTACTGCCTCGTCTGTATGAAAAAAATTCCCCCCGTCGGAAAAAGAGTCCGGCGTGACATTTAAAATGCCCATCACATATGTTTTTTTCGAAAAATCGAGCTCGAACCGGCCACACTTCAATTTTTATTCTCCCCTTTTTCTTTCATTTCAATAAATATAGTCTATCATAATTCCGTTCCACGTATAAAACATCCGTATTTTTACAGGTAAAAAAGAAAACCCGCAGAGAATTTTCCTCCACGGGGTTTGGATCCGCTGCTTAATCTTCAAACTGGTAAAGCGGTGTGCTCAGGTAACGTTCGCCGGTATCCGGAACAACGGCAAGCACTTTCTTGCCTTTTCCGAGTTTTTTCGCAACCTCGAGGGCCGCGAAAATGGCCGCACCGGATGAAATGCCGCCAAGCACGCCTTCTTCTTTTGCCGCTTTTCTTGCAGCTTCAAAAGCTTCTTCTGTTTTGACGCGGATGATTTCATCATAAATGTTTTTATCCAGCGTCTCAGGGACAAAGTTGGTGCCGATGCCCTGGATTTTATGCGGACCCGGTTTGCCTTCGGACAGGAGCGGTGAATCGTCCGGTTCTACCGCATAAATTTTGATATCCGGGTAAGCTTCACGCAATGCCTGGCCAGCACCTGTAATCGTTCCGCCGGTACCGACGCCGGCAACAAATGCGTCAAGCTGGTCTCCCATTTGTTCGATGATTTCTTTCCCCGTTGTCAAACGGTGGATTTCCGGGTTGGCCGGGTTTTGGAATTGCTGCGGCATGAAGTAGCCATTTTCTTTTACAAGCTGTTCGGCTTTATTGACAGCGCCTTTAATGCCTTCTGAACCAGGGGTCAATACAAGTTTTGCCCCGTATGCGCGAAGCAGGCTGCGGCGTTCGAGGCTCATCGTTTCAGGCATGACAATGACAGCTTTGTACCCCTTTGCAGCCGCAATCATTGCAAGCCCAATCCCTGTGTTTCCGCTTGTCGGCTCGACAATCGTATCGCCCGGTTTTAAGCGGCCTTTTTTCTCTGCATCTTCAATCATGGCAAGCGCAATACGGTCTTTTACGCTGCTGGCGGGATTGAAATACTCCAATTTTAAATACACTTCTGCAGAATTTTCGTCTGTTAAGCGGTTTACTTTTACGACCGGTGTTTTGCCGACCAATTCGGCAACCGAATTTGCAAAATGTGCCAAGACATCCACCTCATATTCCGAGTATTTTTATTGGTTTAATATTTAAAAAATAACATCATTTTGCCAGGTTGTCAACTGGAATGCCTTGCTTCTCTATGACAAAATTCCTAAAAAGGATGGGCCGCCCTTGGGCAAAGTGTTTCCACTTTTCTTATTACCCCTTTGCTTCTTCCAGCAGTTTTTCCAAATCTTCGCGGGTGAAGTGGTATTTTTCCCGACAGAAATGGCAGACGGCTTCAGCCTGCCCGTCTTCTTCAATCATTTCCCGGATTTCTTTTTTCCCGAGGCTGATCATGGCGGATGCAAATTTTTCTTTTGAGCAGGTGCATTCAAAACGGACCGGCATTTTGTCCAATACCTGTACATTTCCTTTGCCGAGGAGGCTTTCTAAAATTTCTTCCGGTGTTAATCCCTTCCGGATCAGCTCGGAAATCGGGGCTGTATTGGCAATCTTGTTTTCAATGGCCGTAATGATTTCCTCCCCTGTTCCCGGCATAAGCTGAATGATAAAACCGCCCGACGCCAAAATCGTGTTGTCCGGATTGACAAGCACCCCCACGCCAACCGCGGAAGGCACTTGCTCCGAAGCGGCAAAGTAGTAGGTAAAATCTTCGCCAAGCTCTCCGGAAACAAGCGGAACCTGGCCAGAGAAATGTTCACGCAACCCGAGGTCTTTTACAACCGTCAGGGTTCCGTCCGTTCCGACCGCGCGCCGGACATCGAGCTTTCCTTTTTCATTTACATCAAAATGGGTTTGCGGATTCGTGACATACCCGCGGACTTCACCGTGCGCATTTGCATCCACGAGGATTACACCGATCGGGCCGCCGCCTTCCACCTTAATTGTAATTTTCTCGTCGCCTTTGAGCATTGCCCCCATCATGGCGCCTGCCGTCAATGTCCTTCCCAATGCGGCCGATGCCGTCGGCCACGTATAATGCCTGCGTTGCGCCTCGCCAACCGTTTGTGTCGTATCCGCTGCGTATGCGCGCACTTGCCCGTCATATGCCAAAGCTTTGATTAAGTAATCCGTCAACAGAAAATCCTCCTTTAATACTGCACGTTCCGTTTGTAGATCAGGTATAGACCTTTTAAAGTTAAAAACTGGTCTACAATATCGATGCTATTCGATTCTTTTGCAATCAGGGGCGCATGCCCGCCGGTTGCAATTACAATCGGGTCTTTCTTACTTTTTGCTTTCATCCGGGAGACGATACCTTCAACCTGTCCCACATAGCCGAAAACAATCCCCGCCTGCATGGCTGAGACGGTGTTACGGCCGATAATATCATCCGGGCTCGCAATTTCAATCCGCGGCAATTTGGCAGCCCTGGAATACAGCGCCTCCGCGGAAATGCCGATGCCGGGCGCAATCGCTCCCCCCATGTACTGCTTGTCCTCATTAATATAACAATAAGTGGTTGCGGTCCCGAAATCCACAATAATCAACGGGCTTCCGTACTCATGGATGCCCGCCACCGCATTGACAATCCGGTCTGCGCCGACTTCACGCGGATTGTCGTACTTAATGTCGAGCCCCGTTTTAATCCCCGGACCAACAATAAGCGGAGACACGTGAAAATATTTGCTGCACATTCTTTCCAATGCATACATGATCGGCGGCACAACGGATGAAATGATGATCCCGGTGATATCTTTGAAATCAATGCCGACATGGTTAAATAATGCTTTCAGCGACATGCCGTATTCATCATCCGTTTTGTCACGTACCGTTTGAATGCGCCAATGGTATTTTAATTCGTCTTTATCATATACACCTAGTACAATGTTTGTATTCCCGACATCGATCACAAGTAACATATGCTCACCACTTTATTTATCTATATTCGATTACGCAACCATCATACCATAATCTTTGTTCTACAGAGAATGCTTTCATGGCCATGTTGGAAAGCCCGACCCCAAAAAAGATGTACGAAAGAAACAGCCCATTACCGAAAAAACAGAGAATTTGCGCCCTAAATGCTTCTTTGATGAGTCATGTCAAATTGGAAGGTTTCCTGCAGAACAGGAACCCAGAAATAGTGGCGCATGCCGGAATTCAACAAAAATTTTAACAATCCTTCAAAAAAAGCACCGCCAATTTTTTAGACGGTGCTTTTTTGCGCTTCATGGATCACACTTGATCTTCATCATCTGTTGGTTTTGTTGGCCCGAACTTTTCAGGTCGCCTTTCGAGCGGCATTCCGGAATCAAGGTTGCTTCCGGCGTCCGGGTCGACTTCGTTCACCCTATCCTGCTTCGGCTGCAGTTTGACACGCGGCTCTGTCCCCCCGATTTCAGTCGGATCCTGGTTGGAGACAGGTTTATCCGGCAATGTGCCGTGCTCAAACAAATGTTTGATTTGTTTTGCATCCAGCGTTTCAACTTCCAACAGTGTTTTTGCGATCAATTCCAGCTTATCCCGGTGCTCCAGTAAAATTTGCTTTGCACGTTCATAGCACAATTTCATGATATTTTGAATTTCGATATCAATTTCATATGCGATTTTATCGGAATAATTTTGGTCGTTATTGATGTCTCTGCCCAAAAATACCTGGCCTTGCGATGAACCGAACTGCATCGGCCCGAGTTTTTCGCTCATCCCGAATTCCGTTACCATCCGCCTGGCAATATTAGTGGCGCGTTCAAAGTCATTGGAAGCTCCTGTCGACACTTCGCCGAACGTAATCTCTTCGGAAACGCGGCCGCCAAGCAACCCGGTAATCTTATCGAGCAGTTCCGGCTTTGTCATAAAGTAACGGTCTTCTTTCGGAACCATCATCGCATATCCGCCGGCCTGGCCGCGCGGAACGATCGTAACCTTCTGGACGATTTCTGCTTCATCCAGCACAAGCCCGATAATCGTATGCCCGCTTTCATGGTATGCAACAATATTGCGTTCTTTTTCGGAAATGACGCGGCTTTTTTTAGCCGGTCCGGCAATGACACGGTCTGTCGCTTCATCGATATCATGCATGTCAATTTTTTTCTTGGAAGCCCGCGCTGCAATCAGCGCCGCTTCATTGAGCAAGTTCTCCAAGTCGGCTCCCGAGAAGCCCGGCGTTCGTTGGGCAATGGCTTTTAAATCGACAGAAGGGTCGAGCGGCTTATTGCGCGCATGGACGCGGAGCACTGCTTCCCGGCCGTTGACATCCGGGCGGTCGACGGTAATCTGTCTGTCAAAACGGCCCGGCCGCAGCAACGCAGGGTCGAGAATATCCGGACGGTTCGTTGCCGCAATAATGATAATCCCTTCATTGGCGCTGAAACCGTCCATTTCAACGAGCAATTGGTTTAACGTTTGTTCGCGTTCATCATGGCCGCCGCCAAGTCCGGCTCCGCGCTGACGACCGACTGCGTCGATTTCATCAATAAAGATGATACAAGGCGCGTTCTTTTTCGCATTTTCAAACAAATCACGGACACGGCTTGCACCAACACCGACAAACATTTCGACAAAATCAGAACCGCTGATGGAGAAGAAAGGAACTCCTGCTTCACCGGCAACTGCCCTTGCCAGCAATGTTTTACCGGTACCCGGAGGCCCGACGAGCAGTACGCCTTTCGGGATGCGGGCGCCCAATTCCGAGAACTTGCGGGGATCTTTTAAGAACTCGACCACTTCGACAAGTTCCTGCTTTTCTTCGTCCGCCCCGGCGACGTCGCGGAAACGGACTTTCTTTTTATCATCAGAGTAAAGCCTTGCTTTGCTCTTCCCGAAATTCATGACACGGCCCCCGCCGCCCTGTGCCTGGTTCATCAGGAAGAAGAATAGAATAAAGATGATCACGAACGGGATAATGGATGTCAGGAATGATACCCACCCATTCGTTTCTTTTGCCGGCAGGACATCCACTTTAACATTTTTGTCCGCCGCCGCTTTATCGATCCGGTTGAGCATGGCCTGGTCATCCATAACATAAGTGACAAACTGTTTATTATTATCCAGCTGGCCCCGGACCTCATAAACGCCCCTTGAAGGCTGCGTGGTAAAGCTCTTTACACTGCCATTATCCAAATAAGAAACAAATTGATCATATGAAATGGTTTCCGTCGTTTCGCTGCTATTATTGAAATAACTTACGATCCCAATCAGGACGAGAAATAATAATACATAGAAGATTGTATTTCTAAAGATCCGATTCATTCCTTACCTCCTCCCACGGTCTTAAAAAACTATATTCAATAGTACTATAGTAATTTTTAATTTAACAACCTTTTGCACCTGTTTTCATATTTTTATCAACGACCGTTTTCTTTTTCGCTTTCCATACATATAGCCTTAATCTTCCGTTTTCGTCCGGTTTTTTTGGGAAAAGATTACTCTTCCTGATGGGTATAAACGGAAGGCTTCAGGACGCCGATGTAAGGAAGGTTGCGGTACTTTTCCGCGTAATCGAGGCCGTAACCGACGACGAATTCGTCCGGAACGTTAAAGCCGACGTAATCCGCCTGGATATCTGCTTTACGTCCGGATGGTTTGTCGAGCAATGTCACAATTTTAATGGATTTCGCTTTCCGGTAACGGAACAATTCAACAAGATAGCTGAGCGTCATCCCGCTGTCAATGATATCTTCTATGATGAGGATGTCGCGGCCTTCAACCGACGTGTCCAAATCTTTTATAATTTTGACTTCCCCGGATGAAACAGTTGAATTACCATAACTGGATACATCCATAAAATCCATTTCCAAATATGTATCAATATGCTTGACAAGATCGGCCATAAACAGCATGGCCCCTTTCAATACCCCGATTGCAAGCGGAAACCTACCATCATATTCTTTCGTCAGCTGCTCGCCCAATTCCTTTACTTTTTGCTGGACTTCCTCTTCTGTAATTAATATTTTTTCAATATCCTGGTTCATCTCGTGATTGCCCCCTAGAAGTTGTTTGCTTACAGTAATGCACAATATAGTAGGTTTCATGAGGTAAAACATGATTTGGTTCAAATCTTGATTTTTTTAGATTCGGAAGCCATAAAATGGTTCCGTTTGAATCGGTTACAACCGGCCATATGTCTCTTTCCGGCTTTGAAATTTTTTCGTCAATAAATATATCTTTTACCTTTTTTGAGCCGTCTAATCCTTTTACTTCAATTCTATCCCCTGGTTTCCGGGTGCGGACGATCAAGGGGAGAGAAATATCGTTTACGTGTAATAATAGCATATTCTTCGGAAGGTATGAATATGAAATTTCCTGTTTTTCAAGCCTTATCGTATATCCGTTCGGCAGATCAATTTCCATCCCTTCGTCTAAATCGTATTGGTATGTAGTAATGCCGGCGGCAGGTTCCCGGAAAGCAAAAATGCATCTCCCGTAGTCCCTCACCGCTTTTACCCCCCCGGGCAGGTCAACTCTTCCGGACGGGTGCGGGCTGCCGGCCAATTTTATAATAGCATCAGTATGTATGGCTGTGATGTTTTTCAAATCACTATTGTAAAGATATTTTAATATTAGATGAATCCCCCTCCTTTGTAAAGGTAAAGGCATCCGTTTGAACTTTGGGATATCAAGCGTGCAGGACCGGCCTTCCACCGCAAGTGCTTCCTGTATTTTTTCCTGCGCCAGCCCGTAAAGAAAAGCCTCATCTTCCAGCAGTTCTTCGCTGAATCTTTGGAAATGCGCGTGGACCTGCGGATTTTCTTCTTTTAAAAATGGCAGGACAACGGAGCGGAACCGGTTTCTCGTATAAGCGGGCGATTCGTTGCTCGCGTCAGTACGGGGCTTGAGGCGGTAATGGAGACAGTAGGATTCAATTTCTTTTTTTGTCGTGCCTAAAAGGGGGCGGATGATCTCGCCTTTTGCAAACGGCCGCCTGAAAGGGATCCCGGCCCTCCCTTTTCCGCCTGTTCCCCTTGTGAGACGCATCAATACCGTTTCAATCTGGTCATCGCCGTGGTGGCCGAATACGACTTTATTTGCCTTTATTTTCCCCATCGTTTCCGCCAAAAAACCGTAACGGTATTTTCTGGCCGTTTCCTCGAGGCCGAGACCCTCCTCCTTCATTTTTTCCAGGATCGGAATTCTCGCAGTTTCGCATCCAATTTGTAATGTTTTACAAAAACTTTCCACAAATAAGAGGTCGTTGTATGACGCTTCCCCCCTGATCATATGGTCAATATGGGCGGCAGTAATCTTGGCATGGAAGCGTTCGCTTCTTGTCGCCAGAAAGTGGAGCAGCGCAAGCGAATCCGGCCCGCCGGAAACCGCCACAAGAAGGTGGTCGCCCTTTTCAATCAGCCGGTGTTTTTTGATAAAATTGGATACCTCTTCCTCAAACGGCAGCATATAAAACCTTTCCTTTTGCGAGTTTTTGTTACATCCATTTTAACATGGGCACCCATAAATTTCTAAACATATTCAAACGATGTAAAAGCTATATATCCAGTATAACATAGACACAATCACAATGATGGCAATCCCGGCAAAAATCTTTTTTAATTTTCGGAACTTGCGTTTTTTCACCCTCGACATCCGGACCTTTTGTTTTTGGGGCTCCCCTTTCCCGGAATATCCCCGCTTATCCGCGGTTTTTTCTTGCGTTAAAAGCCCGAGCAATTCCCGCCTCATTTCGGAAGCCGAACGATATGTGCCACGCAATGCTTTGCGGAGGACCGGCTCGAACTTTTTCAGCCCTGGATGCTGCTTTACTGCTGCCATAAGCTGCAACAGGCCGTTATTATTCTTTTTCGTGAACCGGCGCTGGTAAGCAAGATTGATCATGACCATGGCAACGGAAAACAGATCGTAGCCTGGATCGGCTTTCCGCGGGCCGAGGCCCCAATAACCCCTGTCAAAAAACTCCGTAAATTCTTTCACAGAACGCCCGATCTTTGTCATTCCGCCCGGATCGATGCAGCGGATGCGGTTGGACGGCACCTCCACCAATAAATTTTCAGGCTTCAAGTCTCCAAAGATCCATCCTTGCTCATGCAAATGATGCACATCTGAAAGGAGCTGCACGACCAGTACTCCCGCCCAGGCAAAACCTTTTTCGGAAACGAAAGAAAGCAGGTCCGGCCCATGGATATATTCCATGGCATAAAACGGGATCGGTTCCGCCCCGGGTTCCCAATCATCCGCGTCCAGCAAAGAAGGCCCGAGGGAGTGCCCTTGGGCCTTGGCAAATGATTTTAATACATTGGCCTCGGAAGCCATTGAAGCGGTGCTGGCGCCTATTTTCAACGCGACAGGGCCCGCTTCCGATTCCGCTAGGTAAACAGCGCCGTTTGCACCCACCCCCAGTTTTTTTCGGATCCTGTATTGTTTTTTATGCCACTTTCCCGTTATGACCGTGCCCGAAGGATAATTAGATCGACTCTTCAAAGTATCGTTCGTCATCATGCGGTAACAATCCCCTTAACTGCCTTTTTCGCCCGAAGTAGTGGATCGCTTCATGTATCGCAGGTCCCGTCGGAGTAATGCCGCCCACCTGCAGTTTTGGAAAAATACTTGTTAAAGATTCCAGTTTCGGCGTCCAGTCAAGTAATTTCTCCACTTCGGTCCTTTTCCCAGGAAATACAAAAACTGAAAATTGATTATTTCCCATCCGCGCATTCAAGCTTAACGATAAATCGAGCAAAGCTTCTTTTACTGTCGGGAGTTTTGGTTTCATGCTTGCGCTTGTATCGACCAAAATTAAAATTTCCAAATCCACCGTTTCGCCCAGCTCATCGACCACCTCCAACACGTCTCCGCGCTTTTCCGGGGGCAGCGCTTCTATCGATGCCGAATCCCCTAAAATCTGCTTTAACTCCCTGTTGACAACCCCCTGGATCGTTTGCGTCATTGCCCTTCTTGTGACCATCTGCACCGTTTGCGATAAATTCCTTGTATAAACGATTTGGCTGACGCCACCTCCCGACATGGCGATATCTTGAATTTCTTTTGCGCCTTTTTCATCGATAATATCGCGTTCCATCACCCCAATCACATTGACGGTAATACCTTCTTCCCTGGCCAAAGCAGCGGCCGCCGCCGGATCGCCACCCTGGTTTGAACAACCGTCCGTAATGAGTAAAATTTGTTTTAATGTGCCTGCATTCATCTTTCTTCTCCTCCTCGTCCGTTGATGGCTGTAATGCCGTTTTTACCATCATCGACAATCGGGAGAAAATATATACAATCTGCCCCCTTTCACACCTGTATGTCCTCCGCTTTTCTATGAAATCAACTTTTTCCCTTTGCTGACCGGAATGGCGGCCCATTTCGGGATATTGTGCTTGACTTTTGCCACAACAACGGTCATATCGTCTTCGATCAGCCCGGATCTGGAACGGATCACTTCTTCCAAAAGGAGATCGGCAATTTCCTGGGGATCTTCCGTTTCGATTTCTCTGATCTTCCGCTTCATCCAAAGTTCTGAGTTTTCCACATATTTCGGCCCTTCAAAAATCCCGTCACTCATCATGATCAAAATATCACCGGCTTTCAATTGCCGGGAAACCACATCGACATCAAATTCCTGGATCATCCCCATCGGCAAATTCCCCGATTCGATTTTGATGACTTTATCGCCGCGCTTTATAAAACTCGGTGTCGATCCGATTTTCAAAAATTTGCCGCTCGCATCCTGCAGATCAATCATGGCGAGATCGAGCGTGGAAAACACTTCTTCCTGTGTCCTGAGCGCCAGGATCGAATTCACCGATTTGATCGCGATTTTTTCCTCGATCCCGGACTGCAAAATCTGCCGGAGCAGCCTGAGCGTTTCACTGCTTTCATGGTGGGCGCGCTCGCCGTTTCCCATCCCGTCGCTGATCGCGATCGCATATTTCCTCGACCCGAGCTCGATCATGGAATAACTGTCCCCGGAAATAAATCCGCCCCCTTTCGCGGCATGCGCCACGCCTGTTTCCACCACATACGCCTTGGCCGACCGGAATGTCACATAGCCAAGCCCGCCGGCATGCGAACTGAAATCTTCTTTTTGGACAACAATCGTTTCCCCTAAAATATCCGAAAGCATCGGGGCGATAATTTTTTCGCACTCCCCGTAACCGCTGTACTGCGGCAGCGTAATATCGATATCAATATTGCCCGCTTCAAGGCTGTAAATCTCAACCTGGTCAATGTCGAGCCCGAAATCCTGCAGCGCCTCCAGAATCATTTCTTCCTGCCGTTGGTGGTTTTCACGTTCCCGCTGGATCTCTTTCGCAAAATCGCCCATTACTTCCGAAACACCCTGAAGCTGTTCCGCCACAATTTTTCTGCTTTCTTTAATCATTTGTTTCAATTTTTGATTCGCCTGATAGAAAGACAATTCCTGGAGGATTGCATCTTCCACTTTTTTCGCCTTTACGCAATGTTTTTCAAGCTCGCGGTGGACCCGGCGGGAAACGGTCCCGTCCCCTTCATCCAGGTCTTTCATTGTCATCTTCAGCAAGTCATATGTCCGGTCAAAGTTTTTTGCCCAGCATTGTTCTTTTTTAAAGCAGGTCTGGCACGTCCGCTCCGTGATGTTGCTGAAAAAATAATCGAGTTCCCGTTCTTGATCCTCTTCTTCTTTTGCCTGGTCATACTGCGAGAAGCTTGTGGAAAGCGCATGAAAAACGGACGAAAACTGTTCGACGCGGTGGACGGTGGCATCACGCACTTTCCGCAAATATTGCTGCTGTTCTTTTGCATACTCGGCTGTCCCCGGGATATGCCTGGCCATTTTTCTGGTAAACGAGCGCGGCGTCAAAAACAAGAGGACGATGCTGATGCATGATTCATACAGCGTCTCGCTTAAAGGCGTGCTGGTTTCGCCGTACATGCCGATTAAAAGTGTGGCAATCAGCAGGCCGGCCGACGCCCCGCCGCGCTTTCCTTCCTTTAATAAACCGCACAGCAGCCCGGCGAATGCAAGCAGGCTCATTTGGTAAAAACTTGACACGTTGGCGAGGCTGAAAATGAGCCCGGTGACAACCCCGACGGTCGATCCGACGGTGGCGCCCCCAACAAAAGCAAACAGGAGGACGAGATAACGCGATAATATATGCTCAACCGACAGACCGTTTATTGACCAGCCGATCGTGCCGGTCAGGACGGAGGCCAGCATGATGATTAAACTGACGACTTCCTCCGTTTTTAATGTTTTTTTCCGCCTTGTTTGTGATAATATCGGAATGCTTTGCATAAATATCATGGTGAGGATAAACGTTAAGCATGCTTCCACGCCCGCCAAGAGGCTGTCATAAGGCGCGAGCTGGAATTGCTGCTGAAGATAGAAATAAACGCATTTTGAGATGAAGGATATGGCAAGAATGTAATACGGCAGCACCCGCATTTCTTCCTTATGGTATTTGCCGAACAGCCTGAAAACAAGCACAAAGAGGATGGTGGATGCCAACGTATAAACGCCGTTCGCAACAGAAACTGTTAAGCTGCCCGCGGTGAGGCCGAGCAAAGCGATCGGCGCCTTGTCCCTTTTCATTGCATAAACAGCCGCAAAAAACGGCAGCGCAAACGGTGTAAAATGAGATAAAATGAGTGCCCTTCCCAGCAAAAACCCGATAACAAGCAGGCTGAGCCCTTTTTGGACAAAAACGGATTCAAATTTTTCTTGGAGCCGTTTCCACCCTTTTGCAAACTCCATTTTCGTCTCCTCGAAATCCACATTGCTCCCTTGTTCGATAATACCCCGCTCAATTTTTCCCATATTCACAACGACCCCCCCATTTCGTTTTGTTAAATGCAATTATAAGGGAGCGTTGCTCAAAAGTTTGTCAAAATTCCGTTGTAAATAAAAAGAAAAGTTCGACTTTTTCTTTGGGAAGCCGAAAAACATTTTACAATTTTCTTCAAAAGAATAAGTTGACAAACAACCTCTATGCCTGTATCATAGAAAATGTGCTTTTCGTTAGAAGCGACGGCGGCGTAGCTCAGCTGGCTAGAGCGTACGGTTCATACCCGTGAGGTCGGGGGTTCGATCCCCTCCGCCGCTATTCAAAGGATAAAAAAACCGGCCTGAAACGGGTCGGTTTTTTTCGTGCAGCACAGCGAATCTTGTCCGAAACGGCAAAAGAAAAAAGCGGATCCGACAAACCGATCTGCTTGTTTCGGATTCGCTTACCTGTTTCCTATGCACAAAGCATCCTGTATCAATTTATGTGTCAACTAGACAGCAAGTTAGCCTCTTCTGGCGCCGCGTCCGCCGCGTTTCGACTCTGTGTTTCTCTTGAGCGAAGATAAGCGGTCTTCACTGTCTTTCAGAAAGCGCGCCATCTTTGCTTCGAAATCTTCTTTTGCGCGGTTGTTTGCCCGGTTGTGCCTTTGCGGCCGGTGGGACTGCTGCGCCTGGTCTTTCGCTTTGCGGATGGACAGCCCGATTTTTCCGTCCTTTTCGACATTCAGGACTTTCACTTCAACCATATCGCCGATATTTAAATGGTCGTGAATATCTTTTACATAGTTATCAGCAACCTCGCTGATATGGACAAGTCCCGTAGAGCCGTCCGGCAATTCGACGAAAGCCCCAAAATGAGTGATGCCTGTTACTTTTCCTTGTAACTTGCTGCCTACTTCGATTGACATAAAAAAATTTTTCCTCCTTAAAAGTTAAAAAATCAAGCTTTTACATATTATAACGAACATGAAAAAAGAGTGTCAATAAGACACGTCTTCTTCTTGGGTATTCTTTTTGGAATCAGGAAGATTAAAGATAATTTCCCCTTTTTTAGAAAGAAAATACTCGCTTCTTGCCAGCTTTGCAATATAATCGTCATCTTTCAGTTTGGCAATCTCGCTTTTCAACATTGTCTGCTGTTTGTCGATTTCTTTTACTTTTTGTTCCAATTTTACTTTCTGTTCTTTTTTGGCTGCCAGCTGCGCCTTCCGTGAGACAAGGGTTGAAATCATCACACTGGAAATGAGAACGGCCACGACGGTAAACAGCGCCAACCGGCGGAAAAGCAGTTTGCGCCTCTTTACCATGATTTTTTCTTTCGCGGATTGCTGTTTGATATAGGCATTGTCCATTGAAGCAATGTTACGTTCCAAACCTTTACCTCCTATCCGCCAGCAGCAGGCAAAAATGGAATATATGATGAAGCGTGCTATTTTTTAAGAAACCTGCCGATCCGGTTTTTCATTTTTACTAACTTATTCTTGATCGTTTTCCATAATCCTGCCGTAAGCCCAAAGAAACTTTCAAAATATCTTTTCAGCGGATTTACCTGCCATAAAAGGCCGGCGATTGCGGAAAATGGTTTAAAGGCTGCCTTTAGTATCCATATTACCATTTTTGCCATCATTTTTACAATAGCATAAAAGGCCCGTCCCGCCCCCACTAACAGAGCAAACAGAAAAAGCACAAACCACTTGGCCGGGCGGAATAGGAGCAGCCGGAACATGCCGGCCGCAAACCAGGCAGTACGGACAGCCGTTTGGATACACCATTCAAGGATATGCATGTACACGCGCTTGAACAATGCCTGGTAAGCTGCAAATCCGCACAACAAGGCAAGAAAAATATAGAATCGGACTTCCCCGGAATTCACAAGAAACAATACATAAAAGAGCAGCAGGCTTTGGCACAGCCAAAAAAGAACATCATGGATAAAGACAATCCAGCGTTTTCTTTTTCCCCTTTGCAAAAAACGGTTATACGTATCAAGGGCGCCGCCAAAAAAGCTTCCCATGGCAAGCATGGCAAGCATCGTATAAAATTGCGTTGTCAGGCTCATCTAAACAGCTTGCTAAAGAGGCCCTTAGCTTTCTCCCCGTTGTGATCATCCAAATAAACCAAGTCAAACACTCTCCCTTTAATGGAGACGACCCCTTTATCCACATCCAGGTTTTTCATTTGCAGATTTTGCCCGCGGATTGCCAAAAAACCCATAACCGTTTCCAGTAAAAATTCCTCATTATCAAAACTTTCCACCTGTTTAACCCCGGTAATGTCCAGCAGCTTGCGGCCGCGCATAATGACATCATGTTCCTGGAGAACCGGCTTGCTGTTGGACGGCGTATTATAAAAATCACTCATCCTGATCCCCACTTTCCTTGTCCAAACTTTGTACTATACTATGCCAGGCAACCGGAAAAAAGACCGAAAACAAGACACACTTCCGGTCCCCCTGGAAATCTGGTATTCGCGCATTCTTCCGGCAGCCGCTCTAACAGGCTCGGATTTTTGCCTATCATCCTAAATTCGCTGCTTTCCATAGGGCCGACAATAAACGAAAAGCCGGCATGTTTCCATACCGGCCGGGCTTTCTTATTCATTCACCCGCGTTTCGCTGATGATTGTGTACATTTGTGCGGCATCTTCTTTTCTTGTCGATTCCTTTAAACTTTCCACTTTCGCCGTAACCACTTTCTGCCCGAAGCGGATCGTCAGTTCATCACCCACTTTTACGTTTGAACTTGCTTTCGCCTGTACGCCGTTAATCTGGATTCTGCCCTGGTCGGCAACTTCTTTCGCGAGCGTCCTCCGTTTGATCAATCGCGAAACTTTTAAAAATTTATCCAGGCGCATGGATGCAGTTTCCATTTTTTCACCTCATTTTCGTTCTTCCTTTTTTGCCAAATTCCAAAATGCATTGAGCTCTTCCAATGAAAAATCGCTGAAATCCCTTCCGCTTTTTTTCACTTGCTGCTCGATGAAATGGAAGCGGCGGATAAATTTTTGGTTTGTTTGTTCTAGCGCTTCTTCCGGATGGATGCGCAAAAACCGTGCCACATTAATCATTGCAAACAGTAAATCGCCAAATTCCGCTATTTCATTCTCGCGCTGCCCGCTTTCTATTTCAGCCGCAAATTCCCGCAGTTCTTCCCTCACTTTTTCCAGTGCTTCGGCAGCATGCTCCCAATCAAATCCAACCTTGGCTGCTTTTTTCTGGATTTCGTATGCACGGATCAGCGCCGGCATCCCTTTTGCAACGCCGTTCAGCAGCGATTCGCGCCCCGTTCCCGGTTTCTCGGCGGCTTTAATGCGTTCCCAGTTTTTGGTTACTTCTTCCGCATCCGTCACCTCCGCATCGCCGAACACATGCGGGTGGCGGCGGATCATTTTGGAAGCGAGCGCCTCCATCACATCTTCTATCGCGAACATGCCTTCATCTTCGCCGATTTGCGCATGCAGCATCACCTGCAACAGGACATCGCCGAGTTCTTCAACGAGATGGTCTTCGTCTTCTTCATCAATCGCCTCCAACACTTCATAGCACTCCTCGATCAAATATTTTTTCAGCGAAAGATGGGTTTGTTCCTTATCCCACGGACAGCCTTCAGGGCCGCGCAAATCCGCGATGATCTGCCGCAGTTCGGAAAAATCCTTTAAATCCCTGCCCTGTAAAGGCGGAACATAGACGCTTGTTAAGTTATCCAGTTCGAACTGCCGGTCCAGTTCATAAAGCGGGAGCCAGGTAACTTTTTCGTCCCTGCTTCCGGCAGCACGGACAACCGTCACCGTGTGTTCATCCGGATACTTTTCCATTAAAGTCAGCTTCACATCAGAAGCAATAAAGGCATCGTACACCTGCCCGATGATCAGGTGCCGGCCCGTCCGGATGTCTTTCCGTTTTAAATCGGTGCCGTCCAGCAGCTGGAAGCCTTCAATCGGATCCACTTTGACGGCTGTAAACAGCGCATCAATAAAGCTCTGCCCGCCGCCGATTTTTACTTCCGTTTGTTTTGCCGGGCCTTGTTCGAGCAGAAGCTGCACCGTCCGTTCCGCAACTAGCGGATGGCCGGGAACCGCGTAAAGTATATCCTGCTGTTCCGCTTCCCGGAAAAGAATTGCGGCAATTTCTTCGTATACTTCTTCAAACCGCCCGTGCTGTTCATACACATCATCGAAGGCGGTATACACCATCCCTTCCCGTTCCAGTTCCATAACAGCAGGATGCTCTTTTGTCCGTAAAAAAATGGTTTGGCCGCCTGTCAACTGCTTATACACCCCGAGCGGGAGCTGGCCGATGTCCCCCGCTCCAAGCCCGACGACCGTGATCTTATGGCTCATGTTTTCCACTCCAATTCTTTCGTTTGAGTCCGGCTAATTTATCTCCGAAAGGCACAAGCCCCCATTCTTCTTCAGAGAGCAAGTTTAACGCAATCACACTCATTACATAAACCGCCGCACCGATTGCCGTTCCGCCCAATGCGCCCGGAATGCTTGCCGTCCTGCCCGACAGACCGTAATGGTGAAAAAGGAAAAGCCAGATTTGTAGGCAGGCGGTCATGGCCAAAAGCGAAAGGCAGAGCTTTCCGTAAAACACGGCCGGCAGCATTGGAAAGTTTTCTTTTGCCAATCTTATCATAAATAATAGCGAAATGAACAGCATAGATACAACCGTCGCAGCTGCAGCGCCCATTGTGCCGAAATGCGGAACCCACCATTCGTTCAAAGCGTATTTCAAAAGGACACCGGCTGTAATGTAAACGGCAGGGGCATAGACCCGGCCTATTCCCTGGAGGATTCCGGCCAGCGTTAAAATCCATGTACTGAATAAAATGGACACGGAAAACACAGACAAAACGGCGGTGCCTTCGCTGTTCTCAAACAACATCGTATTGGCGAATACCATAATGTTCACCAGTCCTGCCGCAGCCCCCGCCCCGATGATTGTACTGATTTTTAAAGCCGAATACACCTGCTTAACAAGATTGTGCCGGCGGCCTTTTTGATATTCAAGCGTAATCAAGGGAACAAGATTGAGCGCAAGTGAAGAAGCGACGACCGTTCCAAGCTGCAAAAACGGCTGACCGCGGTCGTAAATCCCCTTCAGCTTTTTCGCTTTTTCCATCCCCACGCCGGCATCTCTCAGCAACGCATAAATATGGAGCGAATCGACAAATTGGAACAAAACGAGCAGCAGCCCGCTGATGCAGACTGCGACCCCTTCACATAACAGCATCCGTGCAACCGTTTTGATCCCGCTCCATTGAAAAGATTCTGTTCCCTTTTCCCGTTTGCCGTACTTTATATATAAAACTATCAGGACAGCTGTTGAAACCGCGCCGCCCAGCACAGACCCGAACACGGCGCCCTGCCCGGCCGCATACAAGGAAAAGCCGCTGTGCACGAGCCAAAAGGAGAATAGGAGAATAGCCGCGACCCGCACGGCCTGTTCCAGCACCTGGCTGAGGGCGGTTGGGATCATGTTGCCCTGCCCCTGGAAGAGGCCCCTGATGGCCGAAATAAGCGGCATCAATAAAAAGGAGAATGAAACCGTTTGAATGAGCGGGGCAAGTTTTTCATCTCCCATCCAGGCAGCCATTTGCGGCGCCGTGGAAAAAACAGCCAGAAACAAACCGAAACCGGATAAGCCCAGCACAACAAACACCATAGCCAAAAACGATCGGTGGACACTTTCCCCGGCTGCTTCCCTTTCCGCCACCATCTTTGAAATGGCAACGGGAAAACCCGATGCCGACAGGGCAATGACAATGCCGTAAATGGGATAAACCTGCTGGTAAATATAAAAACCGACATCGCCGACAATATTTTGAAACGGCACGCGGTAAACCGCACTGAGTATTTTTGTCATGATAGACGAAACCGTTAAAATGATGATGCCTTGAAAAAACTTTCTCGAATCCTTATCCTGCCGCACTTCTTTTCTGCCTTTCAACTTGGCGCCTGACTATAGATCGCACCGTTCTGATGATGAAATCTTATGTATTATACCATATCAGGCAAAAGAAGGGGGAAGATCCTTTAAAAGGGGCTGCCCCACGCTTTGTTGGCGGAAATTCGCGGGGCATCAACACAAAAAAGGAGCCCCTGTGCCGGGCATCCCCTTTTGGTTGTGCAGCCGTACAACAAACTGATGTGAAAAATTCCGGAAATCAATCGGCTGGGCAAAAACCTTATTGTTCCATTTGGCGCGCGAGAAAACCGGCAGCCGTTTCCGCCGATTTCTGTTCGACTTCCCCAATCGTGCGGTCTTTTGAAAAAATCACTACCGCGCCGATCGGGTCGCCGCTTGCCACAATCGGGGCAATCGTGTAGGAAGCTATCTCATCTTCAAATCCGTCCACCAATGCCACTTTCCCTTTTTCTTTTGATAAAACCGGCGTCCTGTTCTCCATCGCCTTTTCAATGACTTCCCCGTTGTTCTTGTTTAAGTAGTCTTTCTTTGATCCGCCGCTAACTGCAATGACCACGTCCCGGTCACAGATGAGTACCGGGCTTGTTAAACTGTCATACAGTGCCTCGACATATTCTTTGGCGAAATCGCTTAATTCACTGATCGGCGAATATTTTTTCAGAATGACTTCCCCGTCACGATCCACAAAAATTTCCAAAGGATCCCCTTCACGGATACGAAGCGTTCTTCGTATCTCTTTCGGGATGACAACTCTGCCTAAATCATCAATACGACGAACAATTCCAGTTGCTTTCATCTTAAGTTGCCTCGCTTTCATCAGATGATTGGTAACCATTCTTCAGATGGCTCTTGAATCCTTTACCTGCGTTGACATTAGTATCTTTCTTTTGGCAAGTTCTATACATCATACTATATCGTTTTTTCGCACAACCGCTAGTAAATGTATGTGTTACCACTTCTTAACTTTATTTTCCCACTATTTTCCCCTGCCAAACGCAGGCCAAACGAAAAAAGCATGAAGCAAAGCAAAAATAGCTTGTTCCATGCTTTTTCACATGAGCTTATCTCGAAGCGCTCGTTTCCTTGGACTTTTCAAACGCATCGCGCAGTTCCCTGATCATCTCCGTGCACGTGTACAGCCACTGGTTATCTTTGCTGTTTTTAATATCGAGCGTGATTTTCAGCTGGCTGCCGTCCATGCCGAAGCCGACCGAACGCCCGTATTTTTTTACAATGTCCACCACTTTCGGGCCGTTCACGATTTTCGTGCCGGCTTCGGACATTAAAATGGTAATGAGCTGCTTGTTCTGTTTAATGGATGACAGCATCGCATCTTTTGCGTATACTTTCATTTCCGCAATTGTAAACAAGTCGCTGACCTGCTGCGGATAATCGCCGAACCGGTCAATCATCTCTCCTTTTAATTCTTCAATGTCTTCCATCGTTTCAATGCCCCTGAACCGCTTATACATTTCAATTTTTTGGTATCCGTCTTTGATATACGCATCCGGAATGTATGCATCGATATCCAGTTCGACTTCAAACGGCGGAAGTTTTTCTGCCTCGCCATCCGTCCCCTTGCGCGCTTCAATCGCTTCTTTCAGCATTTGCGAATACAAATCAAAGCCGACTGAATCGATAAACCCGTGCTGCTGTGCGCCCAAAAGGTTCCCGGCGCCGCGGATGGCGAGGTCGCGCATCGCAATTTTAAACCCGGAGCCGAGTTCCGTGAATTCTTTGATCGCCTGCAGCCTTTTTTCCGACGCTTCCGCAAGGACTTTGTCTTTTTTGTACGTAAAATACGCATAGGCAACACGGTTGGAACGCCCGACACGCCCGCGCAGCTGGTACAGTTGTGAAAGCCCCATCCGGTCCGCGTCGCACACAATTAATGTATTGACATTTGGGATATCAACGCCTGTTTCAATAATCGTTGTCGTTACAAGAACATCGAATTCGCCCTCCAGAAATCCGAAAATGACCGTTTCGAGCTGCGCTTCGGTCATCTGGCCGTGCGCGTAGGCCACCCGGGCATCAGGAACAAGCATGGAGATTTCTTCCGCCTTCCGTTCGATATCCTCGATGCGGTTATACAAAAAGTAAACTTGCCCGTCCCGTGCGAGTTCGCGTTCGATCGCCTCGCGGACAATGTTATTATTGTACTCCAATACATACGTCTGGACAGGAAAACGGTTCTCAGGCGGCGTTTCGATGATCGACAAATCCCGCACGCCGAGCATGGACATATGCAGTGTCCTCGGGATCGGCGTCGCGGTTAACGTCAACACGTCGACATTTGTTTTCAGTTTCTTGATTTTTTCTTTATGGCTGACCCCGAAACGCTGCTCCTCGTCAATAATCAAAAGGCCCAAATCATGAAATTGGATATCTTTAGAAAGGAGGCGGTGGGTGCCGATCACCATATCAATCGTTCCGTTGCGCAGTCCCTTGATCGTTTCATTCTGCTCTTTCCGCGTCCGGAAACGGCTCAACATCCCGACTTTGATCGGATAGTCCTGGAACCTTTCCGTAACCGTTTCATAATGTTGCTGGGCAAGGATGGTCGTCGGAACTAGCATAGCCACTTGTTTGCCGTCCATAATCGCTTTAAAAGCGGCACGGATCGCGACTTCCGTTTTGCCGTAGCCGACATCCCCGCACAGCAGGCGGTCCATCGGTTTGCTTTTTTCCATGTCACGCTTGATTTCCTGGATGGATCTCAACTGGTCTTCCGTTTCTTTGTACGGGAAAGCAGCCTCAAATTCCCGCTGCATATCCCCGTCAGGCGAAAAGGCAAATCCTGTTGATGCTTCCCTTTCCGCATACAACTTGATCAAATCGTCCGCAATATCCTGAATGGAAGACTGGACTTTTCTTTTCACCCGTTTCCATTCGCTGCCGCCCAATTTATAGATCTTCGGTTCTTTGCCTTCCGATCCTACATATTTTTGGACGAGGTCTATCTGGTCGACCGGCACATACAGCTTATCTGAACCCTGGTATTTAATATGCAGGTAATCTTTATGGACACCGTTAATCTCAAGCGTGACGATGCCCAAATATTTTCCGATCCCGTGGTTGACATGGACAACATAATCGCCGACATTCAATTCCGAGTAATTTTTGATCCGCTCGGCATTGGACAATTTTTGGCGCCGTGCTCTTTTCTTCGCTTTTTTGTTAAAAAGTTCTTCTTCGGTAATGACCGCAAGCTTAAACATTGGCAGTTCAAAACCGGTGTTCAGGCTCCCCTCGGCCACTTGGATGCGGTGGGGGATCAACGACTGCCCCGCACTGACAACTGCCGCCTCCACTTCATAATCTTCCAGCACACTCCGCAGTTTTTCGGCCCGTTCCTCATCTGCACCAAGAAAAATAACTGTAAAATTCCCTTTTTTCCAGCGCTCGATTTCGGCTTTCAGCACATGCATCTGCCCATGGAACGTCTGCATTGGCTTACAGGCGATATTGACGATGTTTTGCGGGTTCGTGTTTTGAATATGCCGCAAAAACAGTGATAAATAGATTTTCTTTAATTTTTTTTCTGCAAGCAGGTTGTCCAGAGAATGGGAAACGGACAGATCATAGATCATTTCCCCATCTTCCACCATGGCCGTATACCATTCGGCTTCTTCCCTTTCCAGCCGCTCCTGGATTTCCTTCACGCGGCTGAATTCATCCAGAAACAAGATGCCGGATTCATCAACATAATCTAGTAAACTGGCAGGACGGCCATAAAGAATGGATAAATATTTGAAAATTTGTTCGGGCTTTTCCCCGTTTTTAAGCTTTTCAATATCAAAACCGATATTTTGGGCAAGATTTTGTTTGACCTTTTCATCTTTTATTTTTGAAAGCGTTTTAGATAAACCATCTTGTACGGCTGCCGCGGCTTTTTGCAGCATCCCGCGGCCGGCCAAAAACTCGGTGGCGGGGCCGATGGATGCAGCGGAAAGCTTTTTCCTTGAACGCTGGTCATCTGCGGAAAACGTCCGAATCGAGTCCACTTCTGTATCAAACAGTTCAATGCGGATTGGATCTTCTTCCGTAAGCGGGTAAATGTCGAGAATCCCGCCGCGCAGGCTGAAATCCCCCGGCGCATCAACCATATCCGACCGGTTGTATCCCATCTCCGCCAGCATTTCCAAAACATGATCGAGCTGTATTTCTTTTCCAACCTCAAAGTACAGCTGGTACTTTTCCCATACTGGTTTGGGTGGCAAAATTTTTCTCAACCCGGCCATCGGGACGACGACAAGGCAGTTTTTTTTCGAAAGAAGCGCATTTAAAACTTCGATCCGCTGCGCCCTCAGTTCAGGGCTCGCTACACCCATTTCCGCTGCAATCAGCTCATTGGCAGGATAGAGGAATAATGCATTTTCATCCACAAATTGCGAAAGGTCGTCGTATAATTTTTGCGCTTGTAATAGATTATAAGTCAACACAATGACCGGCTGCCCCGTTTTTTGGTACATGGAAGCAATGAACACGCTCCTTGCCGAACCGGACAAACCGGAAACGAGCTGTTCCTTCAGCCTGGCTTTTATGCCATTGACCACTGAGTCAATTTCGTCGTGTTCCAGTATGATTTGTTGTATCCCGTTCAAAAATTGCCAACTCCTCTCTTCACTGAGATTCCCTTTTCTCTATTATTCAAACTGTTTTGTAAAATCAAAATGAAAAAAGGCACAGCAGCGGACAGGCATTTTGCCCGCAGCAAACAGAAAAATGCTTTGGACTTTTTTCCAAAGCGCATTACTGGATTAAATAACCGTATTCGTGAAATTTCGATTCGCGTTCAAATAAATCCTGGCAGTCTTCGCAAATCGACTGGATACGGACGCTTCCATCTCCCTGGGGCACAACCATTTCCTTCCGTTCCTCTTCTGTTAAAAAGAACAGCCCCATCCGGTCCGCTTCAATATTTTCCCTGATTGTACCGATTTTCTTGCCGCAATGCCGGCAATAGTAATGGATTGCCATGCCCCGGCCCCCTTTTTTTCAACATTGTCCTTATATAGTATGGGCGCCTTCAAAAGGGGTTATTCATTTTTTGAAAAAAGATCTTAAAAACTGCCGCAAAATTCGCGCCTGAAAATGCTGGGGCAGGCTTTAATTATACACATTCATTACTTCCGGGAACGGCCTAGTGATCCAGGCTTCACACGCATCAGCGCTTTTTTCGACCGCCATTTGCATAGTGGCCCATTCTTCTTTGGAAAAACAGCCCAATACGTAATCGGGAATGTACACATTTTTATCCGGCCGCCCGATTCCGATGCGGATGCGATTAAATTCCTGTGTGCCGAGATGCCGGATCGTTGACTTAATCCCGTTATGGCCTCCCGCGCTGCCCTTCTGCCGGAGGCGGATCTTTCCCATCGGCAAATCGAGGTCATCGTACACCACGAGCAAGTCCCCGAAGGATAGACGATAATAATCCATTACAGCTTTGATGGACTCACCGGATAAATTCATATATGTCATCGGTTTTAAAAGCAGCACTTTTTCACCGCTTACGGTTGCTTCTGCACAAAGCCCCTTAAATTTGGATTGTTTAAAAGGGGATTGGAGCCTTTCCGAAAGCAGGTTAACCACCTCAAAACCGATATTATGTCTTGTCCGTTCATACTGGGACCCTGGATTTCCGAGCCCGACAATACATTTCATACCCACACCTCAATTAGTTGATACATTGCTGAATCATTTTATGATAGACTGCGCTGCATGGCGCTCCATTAATCGTACACGCTTTATTTAAAAGTCTGTTATGAAAATATGCGATGATAGGAATTTACATGCAGAAGAGATTGTTCGTTTTGAAAAGCTCCTTCGTCCTGGTATTTTCGATAGTCTAATGCCATGGAGGTTCTATTTCAATTATCCATGAAGAAAGGAAAAAGTGCAAGCAGGCCGGCCACAGCAAAAATTTACACAACCAGGCAAAAATCAACAGGCTGATTCCCG